>JBDLTO010000368.1:0-4944 GCA_039805815.1 Bacteroidota bacterium
TCAATAAGCGGAGTGTTTTCCAGAAATTCAGCCATTTCGTCATTCATTTCAATGCCGCGCTCTGTTGTTTTCATACTTACAATAAGCTTTTCAACTTGGTCTATAAAAATAAACTTGAGGCGGGATTTACCCGGATTTTTCTTCATATTCTCCTGCAGAAAGTTTACCTGATCAGGGTTTATTGTACCTGCTTGAAAGGTAAGTTGAACCTGTTTGGTAAATGCTTTTTTAATGGTTTCAAGCAAACAGATCTCATTCACCCTGAAATTCCATTCATTCCTGCTTTCCCACTTTTCATAACTTCCTTTTACATGAATGCAGGTGCCAGCAGTAAAATAATTGGAAAACTTGATATACTGGTCACCGAAAAGGGTGATTTCAACCTTCCCTGAAAAGTCTTCCAGCGTAATGCTTCCATATTTTTTTCCTGCTCTTGAAATCTTATGCTGTGAGGAAGTAACTAGTCCTGCTATCTTGAGTGTTTGATTGGGACTTTTCTGAAGTTCAATCGCCCCCTTGAATTCAGTGAAATCATTGATTGCCAGGATATCGTAATGCTTCAGTTCAAAGCGGTAGTGATCTAGTGGATGTCCGCTCAGAAACATACCGGTAACTTCCTTTTCTTTATCAAGTATTTCAGTTAGAGACCATGGCGGGCAGTCAGGAATACGAGGCGGGGGAATTTCCTGAACCATGGACAGGTCGCCAAATAGGGTATTTTGGCTTGAAGTTGATTGGTTTTGCCAGATATTTCCAAACCTGACTATTTTTTCCAGGCCGTTCGATGCATCACCCTCTGGCATATAAAAAAACTGCGCCCTGTGCATTTCAGGAAAGCAGTCAAATGTTCCCGACATAGCCAGGCTTTCCAGTGATTTCTTGTTGACAGTTCGCTGATTAACTCTTTTGATTAAATCAAAGATTGAGTTGTAAATCCCGTTTTTTTCCCTTTCTTCAATGATTGATTCAACAGCAGCTTCACCAACACCTTTCAATCCACCCAATCCTATCCTGATTTCACCCTTGCTGTTTACAGCAAAACTTTGAAGTGATTCGTTAATATCAGGGCCCAACACTTTGAGTCCCATTCTTTTACATTCTTCCATGAAGAATGTGATTTTCTCAATTGATCCGGCATGGTTGAGTACAGCAGCCATGTATTCTGAAGGGTAATGGGATTTGAGATAGGCTGTCTGATAGGCTATAAAGGCATAACAGGTACTGTGGGATTTATTAAAGGCATATTGCGCAAATGCTTCCCAGTCGGTCCATATTTTCTGCAATTTATCTTCAGGAAACCCTTTTTTAGAAGCATTACCGATGAATTGTCCTTTCATTTTATCGAGAACGGACTTCTGTTTTTTACCCATGGCTTTGCGCAGTACGTCAGCATCACCTTTGCTGAACCCCGCCAATTTCTGCGCAAGCAACATAACCTGTTCCTGGTAAACGGTAATACCATAACTCTCCTGAAGATATTCCTCCATTTCCTCCAGATCATAGGTTATTGCCTCTCTGCCATGTTTCCGGTTAATAAAGTTTGGAATATATTCCAACGGACCAGGCCTGTATAAGGCATTCATGGCAATGAGGTCCTCGAACTTATCTGGTTTTAGGTCTCTGAGGTATTTTTGCATACCCGGACTTTCAAACTGGAAAGTACCAATGGTTTCCCCCTTTTGGTAAAGCTTGAAGGTCTGCTCATCGTCCAGCGGAATCTTGTCGATGTCAATGGAAAGCCCATAATTCATCCGGATCAATTCCAACGAGGTTTTGATGATATTCAGGGTTTTGAGACCGAGGAAGTCCATTTTTATAACCCCTGCATCTTCAATAACGCTGCCCTCTATCTGGGTTACCCACATGGGGGAATCTTTGGCTACGCATACAGGAAGTAAATCTGTGAGGTCACGGGGAGCAATGATGATGCCTGCTGCATGTATACCAGTATTGCGCACAGATCCTTCAAGAATCTCAGCCTCATGCAATACCTTGCTTCTGAGGTCGTTACCATTGTATATCTCTCTTAATTGTTTAGCAGATTCAAGTTCATCCGGGTTTAGGGACTCTTTTTCTACCAGGCTTTTGTCGCCCTGCAGCGGTGCATGCAACAATCGCTTCAGGGATATACCTGGTTTTTCTGGAACCATTTTGGCCAATACGTTGGATTCAGGCAGCGGTAGGTCCAGCGTTCGGGCAACGTCTTTGATACTCATCTTAGCAGCCATGGTACCATAGGTAATTATCTGGGCTACCTGGTTTTTTCCATATTTGTCTACTACGTAATCAATAACTTTTTGTCTGCCCTCATCATCAAAATCCGTATCAATATCCGGCATTGATTTCCTGTCCGGATTCAGGAACCTTTCAAAAAGCAGCTTATATTTAACGGGGTCTATATTCGTTATGCCAATGCAAAAAGCCACAACGCTGCCGGCGGCTGATCCACGTCCCGGACCAATAAATACGCCCAGGTCTCGACCAGCTTTGATGAAATCAGATACAATTAGGAAGTAACCCGCAAACCCCATTGTTCGGATTGTGAACAATTCAAAATTAATACGCTCTTCTATCTCGGGTGTTATTTCATCATAGCGCTTGTTTGCTCCTTCCCAGGTCAGGTGTTCCAGGTATTCATCTTGAGATTTGAAATTGATAGGTACTACAAAGTGGGGGAGAAGGATGTCTCTTTTCAAGTCTAGCACATCCACTTTGCCGACAATTTCATTTGTGTTATCGATAGCCTCTTCCAAATCATGGAAGACTTTATTCATTTCCCCGGTAGTCTTGAAATAAAATTGATCATTGGGGAAAGCAAAACGTTTATTTTTAAAGCTTCCATCATCGTCTGAGAACTCTCTTGCGGCAGGCGTAGCTACTTTCTCCCCGGTATTGATACACAATAAAATATCATGTGCGTTGAAGTCTTTCTGGTCTACGTAATGAGAATCATTGGAAGCAATGACCTTTACATTGTACTTTCGGGCAAATTTTAACAATACATTATTTACCCTTTCCTGCTCCTCCATACCGTGTCGTTGCAGCTCCACGTAATAGTCTTCCTGGAAAATGTTCAGCCACCATTTGAATTCATTTTCCCCGGCTTCCTCTCCCTTTCTCATAATGGTTTGAGGCACCAGGGCACCAAGGCAGCAAGTTGTTGCAATCAGCCCCTCATGGTACTTGTGAATCAGTTCTTTGTCGATACGGGGATATTTGCTGTACATCCCTTCTATATAGCCAAGTGAGGTAAGTTTAACGAGATTTTTGTAACCGGTATCGTTCTTTGCCAGAAGTATTTGATGGTGTCTGGGGTCTTTCTCTTCTTTGGAAAAAGTCTTTCGGTGCCTATTTTCTGTAATGTAAAATTCACAACCCACGATGGGTTTTACTTTCAATGGACTATTTTTGTCATCCGGGTCTTTTTTGTGTTTATGTGCTTCCGCAACAAACTGAAAAACACCGAACATATTGCCATGATCTGAAATTGCCAAAGCAGGCATTTCATCTTCCATGGCTTTTTTATACAATGCGCCTATACTGGCTGCGCCGTCGAGCAGTGAGTATTGTGTGTGAACGTGTAAATGAGAGAATTGGGACATATTGGATGGAAAAATCCAAATTTCGTAAATTTAGTTCAACCTTCAACGGAAGAGCTCTTAAAATAAACTTTGTGATGAGTCCAAAATTATTGCTATGCACTGCAGTTTTATCCTTATTGATACAGTCTTGCTCAGTATTCAGGCCTACACCTGTAGCCGCAGTCTCTAAACCAGCATCTCCATTTTTTGATAATGTAGTGGTAAAGCTTGGCACACAGGATGAATTTAAACCTACCACACCTTCTAAAATTGAAAGAAATATTGGTCCAATTGAAGATAAGTTTGAACAGACTTCTTCAATGAATGATTTCGAGGGAATAGAATATATTCCACCTGCATTCATCAAATATGCTACAATTCTGGATATTGAAGTAGAGAAGCTGACCAACCGTAGATTGATTGATTATGTACATCAATGGTGGGGGGCTCCATATCGCATTGGAGGTACCTCGAAGACGGGGATTGATTGTTCAGGTTTTGTTCGTGGACTTGTATCAGACACTTATGGGCTGGATCTTCCACGTTCATCAAGGGAGCAGGCACAATATTGCAAACGGATTGGAAAAACGGAAGTTAAAGAAGGTGACCTGGTATTCTTCAGCAGTGGGCGTCACATTTCCCATGTTGGGATGTACCTCGCTAATAATAAATTTGTTCATGCATCCACTTCTATGGGTGTGATTATCAGCGATTTGGATGAGCCCTATTGGAAGCGTAGGTATATTTATGCGGGGCGATTTGCCCAATCCACAGAATAAATAATATATTCAAGTCATGTTGGGAATATTGTTACTTCAATATCCTGAATCCCACGTAAAAATTCTTATCGGCTTTCAGTTCAGCAATTTGGACCTTGCTTTCCAATGGCTTCCAACGGGTTTCAGGTGAAATCCAAAGCGGTTTGCCATCTGCCCAAATGCGAACGGGTATGTTGAAAGTGGGGATGCAATCAGCCCAGCGGTAATACCATTTGTTTTTTTCCTGTTTGACTTCCAAGGTGGGTATCTGGGTGTTCCGCAGGTATTGGTCGAACAAGGGTCTCAAATCCTTTTTGAGCTGGACACTCCAGAAATGCTCCACATTGTCTGAACTGATGGTCTTATGGTAAAAATCAGCATTCATCTTTCTCAAGGCAAATCGGAATTGCTCGTCATCATCAAACAACTGTCTTACGAAATGGACCAGATTGCCCCCCTTATAGTACATGTCTCCAGACCCTTCCTCATTGACACCATACTTGCCGATAACCGGTATATCGTTTTGAATCAGTTTTCGGGTGCCCTGAACATATGCGTCACCTGCTTCTTTTCCATAATGGTGGTTAGTGAATATTGTTTCGGAG
>JBDLTO010000369.1:0-3573 GCA_039805815.1 Bacteroidota bacterium
TACAGCACCTTTGACGCACACCACACACTTATATTGGATGAATCAGGAAAAATTGTAGATTTTACAATGGACGCTGATGCAGGCAGTGATGCAGAAATTTACAATGGATTACTTTGTCCGGGCTTTATCAATGCGCATTGTCACCTGGAACTGAGCCACCTCAAAGATGTGATTCCTATGCATACCGGTCTAATCCCTTTTCTCATGCAGGTTGTTGGCAAAAGGAACTTCCCAATGGACTTCATCCTTTCCAGGATAGCTGAGGCAGAACAGGAAATGTATGCCGGTGGGATAGTTGCGGTTGGTGATATCGGAAACACAGATAACACACTTGCCACCAAAAAAAATAGCCGTATTCGTTGGAATAATTTTGTTGAGATACTGGGTATTGATGATTTGAAATCTGACGAGTACCTGGAGCAATATGGAAAGGTTTTACAGGCTTTCGATTCAGCAGCCCCTGAATTGGATCCTGGGCATTTTAAATCAGCACTTGTACCTCATGCACCTTATACGATAAGTCCGGATACCTTCCGAAAAATTAACGAGGCCACTGCAGGCAGGGTGATTTCAGTCCATAACCAGGAAACACCTGCTGAAGATGAATTGTACAGAACCGGGTCAGGGGATTTTCTGCAATTTATACGGTTGTTTGGATTTCAGACTTCGCCGCTGCCGGTAACAGGACAATCTGCATTGCGCTCTTGGCTTCCGTTCTTCAACCTGCAACAAAGGTTACTCCTTGTTCACAATACATTTACACCAGAGGAAGACATGCATTTTGCCATTGATTATGCGAAACAATATCTAAGCGGATTGCATTTTTGTCTCTGTGTCAATGCCAATTTATATATAGAAAACAGCCTGCCTCCTGTAAAGAAACTCATGGATGCAGGAGCACATATTGTTTTGGGAACCGACAGTTACAGCAGCAATCAACAACTCAGTATAGCTGCAGAAATCAGATCAATACGTCAACATTTTCCCATGGTCCCAATCGAAACCATTTTACAATGGGCCACACTGAATGGCGCATCAGCACTGGGCAGGAGCGATGAACTGGGAAGTTTTGAAAAAGGAAAATCCCCTGGCGTTGTATTACTTAATCAAGATCTTGAAGTAAGGCGGCTTATATGATCAATCCGCCCAAAGTGTTCTCAATACAGGCAATGATTTCAAGCTGCCAAATGGCTGTACATGCAAAGCATAAAAATCTGAAAGCCTGTCTATGAGTTCATTCCGCATTTGCCTGTTTAGGTGAAATTGTTCAAGTTCCGCAATCTGCATCACCCTGAGCATACCAGCTACCAGTTTACTGCCAGATTTTTCAAAATACAAATTGTGAATGGGAACATTTTCAACAAACTGACCTTCATGCAAATCAAGTAAAGTGCAAGTATCACTGAAATTATCCATCAACCTGAATCCGAAAAAATGGGAAAGGTGGATCATGAAAAATAATGGCAGGTTAGCAGTTTGTATGGGAGAGGCTTCATTTAATCCGGCCATGACATCTTCCAGAAAATAAAAAAGTTCCGGATGAGGATCTGGTTGTTTCAAACATTTTTGCAACAATTCAACGATAAAAAGCAACACTGCATTACGAGACATGTTTTCATCCAAATTAAGTCCGTGGAAGATAAGTCTGCAATCTTTAATCCGCTGCAGCGTTGCCTTCTCGTGGTGATAAACCACCATATCCAGCAGGTTACCCGGTTGCAGATGGCCTATGGTAACAGACTGGGATTTTTTCACAGACCTTACCCCATTTACCATGTAAGACTGGACGCCGAATAACTCAGTAAAGACGGTGACAATCAACGATGTTTCCCCATACTTTACAGTACGCATGACGAGCCCTTTCGTTTGGTGTAACAACGGTTCTGATTTTATTTGATGAAGACAATTTTACCAGCAAGCTGCATTTGATTCAGCTCATCAGCCACATATACCAGGTAAACCCCGCTATTGACCCTTTGACCCTGGAGGTTCTTGCCATTCCATACTGCTTGTCCGCCCAGTGAGCGTGTTTCATGAACAAGTTTTCCATTCAGTTCTGTAATTTTTACCCAAGCCCTCTCTGGCAGTTCCCTGAATGCAATTGTTCCCGTATAACCTGGCGTTACAGGATTCGGGAAAATAAATGGTTTTGTTTTTTTCAAAGCAGGGGCAGTTGCGGTACTTCGAAACGAAGAGATACCACTTCGGGTCAGAAAAAATACTTCTCCGGTCTGGTCATGAATAGCAATCGAAAAAACTTCGTTATCCAGCAATTTACTGTTGGAACTCGTAAACCGGTGTATTGTTTTTTGTCCGTCTGCACTCAAAAGCCATACTCCGTTATTAGTGGCGATCCATTTCCTATCTGCCTGATCCACCTTGATATCACTAACGTATTCTTCTGCCAGCAATAAACCAGCAAAATTATCCTGTTTTACTATAGGCAACGTAGCTTCACATAAACCCGCACTGAATATATCCTCCCCGCATTGAATAATAGCCACTCCCCTGTCTGTTCCTACCCAGATGAACCCATTCTTATCAGCTGCCACGGAAAGCACATTTGAGGAAGGTAGGTTGCCATTGCCCCTTCCCTGTCTGAAAAGCCGCCAACGGTCGTCTGCAGACTGGTCAGGCGTCCCCCCGTAATCAAAACAGATCAGTCCGCCCCCCCCCTGTCCAACAATCCATATCCTGTTATCTGCATCTATTGTTAATACCCCAGGATCTGGTGATTGTGCAAGTGGTATACTGAACTTCTTCCAGCTTCCGTCTTGTTTCCTGAGCAACAAAGGTTGAGAAGTACCGGGATTGGAAACCCAAAGCTGATTATCCAGGTCAAATGCAATACCGGTAACCCTAAATTCAGCCGGATTGCTGATTGATGGTGCAATTGGAGAACCATATTTGAGTACCGTAATCTTGCCATCAGCTGAAATATGAGCCAAACCCCCACCATAAGAAGCCGCTATCACATTGTCACTCACAGGATCTGAGATAGCATACAAGATATCAGGCAAACTATCCATTCCCCTGATGGTACTGCGGTTCAGGTTCTTCCAGGTATCGTTTTCAAAAACATCAATACCCGAATAATTTTTCTCAGGTACGCCCGCTGCAGATACAAAACCTGAGGGTGCTATAATTTTACCAGCACTGAAAGAAACATGCCCCCTGGGAATACTTGCTGGTGCATCGGGGATAATCTGTTCAGCAACACTACCCGTAAACTGAATCAAACCATTGATGCTGTCACCAACCCAGTATACATTACCCATAACTGCGCATGCGGTTGGAAATATAAACAGATCAGAATCGATTTTTTGAGGAGGCAGCTGCAGCGCAGCAAAATGAAGGATGCTTCCCCTGCCATTTTGTGAGGTACCCACAAGCAAATCTTTCCCGGAAGCCTGGATGAAAGTTACAGGCTTTTCGGGAATTAAAACCAGTGACCAGTTATTATCCTTCATGGCAAAAAGACTATCCCCACGCAGTGTCAACAAATGTTTATCCCAGCTAATAACCGCATTGGGAGGTTTGGCAGACCCCATAACATTAACAGGCACCCAATTC
>JBDLTO010000370.1:0-3152 GCA_039805815.1 Bacteroidota bacterium
GAGGTAGAGTCGTATGCTTTTTCCCTGATGGCTTCTACAACAGGACCGTAGGCATGTCCGAGTATCATCGGTCCCCACGAGGCGATGTAGTCTATATATCTATTACCGTCTGCATCGTACAGATAAGCACCTTTTGCTTTTTTCATAAAGAGGGGTGTACCACCAACACTCTTGAAAGCCCTTACGGGTGAATTGACCCCTCCGGGAATGCTCTGTTGTGCCCTTTTGAAAAGTGACTGACTTGTTCCGGTATTCATAGCTTCACAATTTTATTATCTGATTAATCTGACTGCATCTTTGGCAAAATAAGTAGCTATCATGTCTGCGCCTGCGCGTTTGATAGAAGTCAGAACTTCCAGGATAGCCTTGTCTTCATTGATCCAGCCTTTTTCGGCTGCTGCCTTTATCATGGCGTATTCACCACTGATGTTGTATGCGCTCACCGGCACATTCACCGCATTTTTAACTTCCCTGATGATATCGAGGTAGCTGAGTGCTGGTTTCACCATCACGATATCCGCACCTTCTTGTACGTCCATGACGGTTTCCTTTACGGCTTCCAGCCTGTTGGCATAATCCATCTGATAGGTTTTTTTATCACCAAATCCGGGGGCAGAGTCCAATGCATCCCTAAACGGACCATAGAAGCAGGATGCATATTTGGCACTGTAACTCATGATGCCTGTTTGTGTGTATCCGTTCTCTTCCAGCCCTTTGCGGATGGCGCCAATGCGACCATCCATCATATCACTGGGAGCCACCATATCAACCCCTGCCGCGGCATGGCTGATGCTCATCTTCACCAATGCTTCAACCGTTTCATCATTTACAATTTGGCCGTCTTTGACTATGCCATCATGACCATAAGAGGAATAGGGATCAAGGGCGATGTCTGACATGATATACATTTCAGGAACAGCTTCTTTGATTGCCCTGATACTGCGTTGCATCAATCCATCCTGATTCCATGCTTCCCTGCCCGTATTGTCTTTCAGGTGGTCTTCACACTTGATGAAAAGCAAAACACTCTTCAATCCCATATTCCACAATTCCTTTACTTCTTTGACGGTTACGTCTAAGCTGTTTCTGAAATATCCCGGCATGGAAGGGATTTCAGTCTTGATGTTTTCTCCTGCGTCGATGAACAGCGGGACAATAAAATCATCAGGTGTTAATATCGTTTCCCTCACCATATCTCTGATGGCGGGGTTGTTTCTGAGTATGCGGTTGCGACGTTGCAGGTACATGCTAAAAATTGTATGGGTTAATGTTGATTAGCCAGCCAGTCTCTCGGATGCAGGCAAGCCTGCTGAATCAAATCTTCAGGTGTGCCGGCAGCTGGAACATAATCATATTCAAAGCGAACAGTAGGCGGCAAACTCATCAGGATGCTTTCTGTCCTGCCATTGGTTTTCAGTCCAAATAAAGTTCCCCTGTCGTGTACAAGGTTGAATTCAACGTACCGACCTCTTCTGATTTCCTGCCAGTATTTGTTTGCTTCGGTATAAGCTTGATTTTTGTGTTTGTTGACGATGGGTATATAGGCGTCCATGAAACCATACCCACAGGCTTTGGCCAGGTTCATCCAGAATGATGCATCCCTCTCGGCTGTAGGTCTTTGGTAATCATAAAAAATGCCGCCAACACCTCTTCTTTCCTTATTCCTATGCCAGTTGACAAAATAGTTATCGCATTCTTTTTTGAAATTGGGATAGAAGCCTACATCAAACTTATCGCAGGCATCTTTGTATGTCTTGTGAAAATGCGTTGCATCTGCCACATCCAAATAATAGGGTGTAAGGTCTGTTCCACCACCAAACCAACGGTCAATAGTTTCTCCTGCTTCATTGTATAATTCAAACATCCTGTAGTTGCAGTGGATGGTTGGCACAAACGGATTGACGGGGTGAATCACCAGGCTGAGTCCGCAAGCAAACCAATTGTCCCCATTGATTTTCAATTGGGTCCTCATGGCTTCAGTAACCTCGCCAAAAACGATGGAAGTGTTGACACCGCCTTTTTCAAAAACGTTACCGTTGGCCATTATGCGGGTTTTACCGCCACCACCTTCGGGTCGCTGCCAGGCATCTTCCCTGAACTTTGCAAGACCATCGGCAGCTTCCAATGCTGCACAGATATCATCTTGCAGTTGATGTATGAATGTAATCCAGTTTTCCTTGATAGGCATAGGAGCAATGATTGGGTGATTGGAAACCGAGGTTTAGCTTTTATATTCCTTAACGGCATCCACAAACGCCCTGGCATGATCAACAGGTACATTGGGTGTGATACCATGCCCCAGGTTGGCAATATACCTTTGCGTACCAAAAGCATCTATCATCTTTGTTACAGCGCTTTTGATTTCCGGTATTGGGGCAAGCAACATGGCAGGATCAAAATTTCCTTGGATGGTAATGCTGTTATTGGTCAGTTGCCTTGCCATCAGTGGTGTGATACACCAGTCTATTCCAACACCAGATGCATCACTGCCTGTGATGTCTTCGAGCGCATACCAGCTTCCTTTCGGAAACAAGATAACAGGCGCATATGGTTTTAATGCACTTGCAATTTGAAAGAGGTAAGGCTGTGCAAATATTTTGAAATCAGCCGGACTCAGTGAACCTGCCCAGCTGTCGAAAACTTGAACGGTATCCGCTCCTGCCTTTACTTGCTCAATCAAATAGAGGATGGTGATATCTGTAATTTTCTGTAATAATTGATGTGCCAGGGCTGGCTGAGTATAAGCAAATTGTTTGGCTTTATCCCATGTTTTACTGCCTTTTCCCTCTACCATGTAGCAAAGGATTGTCCAAGGTGCACCTGCAAAGCCGATGAGCGGAACACGGCCATTCAATTCTTTTTTGGTGAGTTTCAGCGCTGCGTACATGTAGCCCAAGCTTTCTTCCACACCAGTGGTGATCAGGCTATCAATATCTGCTTGTGTTTTGATGGTGCGGGGCAGGGAAGGACCTTTTCCTTCCTCCATCAGCACTTCAACACCCATTGCCTGAGGTATAACCAGGATATCGCTGAAAATGATGGCTGCATCAACGCCTACCTGGTCAATCGGTTGAAGGGTTATTTCTGTTGCCAGTTCTGGCGTCTGTACACGTGTAAAAAAATCATATTTTTCACGCAGTTTGATATAGTCA
>JBDLTO010000371.1:0-2967 GCA_039805815.1 Bacteroidota bacterium
CCATCTCCATCACGGTCTTCAATTTTTGTGAGCTCACCACGTTGGGTACAATAGAAAGCGCCATCTCTGTAAGCCAGTCCGAGCACCTCATGCAGACCTGATGCAAATTTTGTGAAATGTGGTTGACCTGAGCCATATGCGTTCTGGATAATCCAGATTTCACCTCGTCTGGTGGAAGCTGCAATCCTGCCATCTGGTAATACTGCTACACCACCTACTTCCAGCTTAACTTCTTCGGGTATAGCTATAGTTTTAAGTGAATAGTAGTCTTTCTCCGATTGCACAGTATTTTTTTGTGCAATGCCGGTCAGGGAGAGCAGGGAGAGCAGGGCGAAAATGCTGGACTTTTTCAGGCACATGGAATGCTTCTTTTTTGTGTATTTAAAGGTAAATAAAAAAAGCACATTGACTGAAAAGCTTTGCAACAGATCAATGTTCCAATGCCGTTTTCATGTCTTCCACGAATTTATCCAGCATTTCCCTTGTAACTCCCGGCATGCAGATGACATGTGCAATATCATTGTCTGTTGCCAGTTGCCATTTTTTACAGATTGCCTCTGTAGGTTTCGGCATTACTACTGTAAATGCATTGGGGTTACTCCAAGCTTTGATGCCAATGCTGTTAAGTTGAACGCGAAGGTGTGCTGCATTTTCCAGGCTAGTCATAGCCCTTTTCAACATGCCTTCCTTTCCCCATTTGGAAATAGCATGCCAGAGAATAAGGGCATTGAATCCACTTCGGGAGCCAGTGATGGTGGTATCAAGGGTTCCGATGTAGTTAATAGACCGACCGATTCTGTCTTTGTATGATTTTTTTACAAGCACCACACCATTTGTTATGGGCGAACCAAAAAATTTATGTCCGCTTATGGCAATGCTGTCTGCACCGTGTTTAAAATCGAAGTCATTGGAGCCAAGCAATGGCAGATAAGAACCTGCAAGTGCAGCATCACAATGAATGTATGAGCTTTTGATGGCGAATTTTGAAAGGATTTCCCGTATTTTGGGTACACTGTCTTTGGCTTCGGTCATGGTTGTACCAATATTGGCCATGATGATGACAGACCGCTGTCTGTTCAGTTGTATCATTTCGGCGAGGTCATTGTAATCCATTTCGCCATTGCTTTGAGACCTGATTACGATACTGTCCATATTCAGCAGATGCAGGTTCTTTTGAACACTGTAATGGGTAGATTCTGAATAATAGACAACACCATTGGGGTACAGTTCCCGTGCGAGGTATAATCCGTACAGATTACCTTCTGATCCGCCATTGGTTACATAGCCCCAGTGGTTATCCTGTGGTGCATTGAAAAAGTCTGCATAAAATGAAACCACTTCCCTTTCCAGTGATTTACATTGCATGTCGTTGGATTCAACGAAGGGATCACCAACGTTGTTGATGCTGTAATCAAGAAAGGGGTACAGTTCTTTGTAGTCGTAGTCTTTTGCTACAGGGTAGCCTATATAATTTTGGGAACGCTGGTGTATTTTCTCCAGGAATTGTTCCAGTGATGGATGCATTTTCTGATCTTTTGGCGTTAAAAATTTGATTGCTATGGCTATTTAGCCGCATAAAATCAAATTCCGCCGGCATATTCTGCAAGAGACTGCATGAGACACCAATAGGTGTCACCCTTGTCGTTGAATAATTTAAAAGGAAAATCAGGCCGCATTGCAGCAAAGGTAATTACAATTATTTTGTTTTGCAATTACCAGATGATGCTGTACTGAATGGTTTCATTACCCGGCAGCAGGAGGACTTGCTGATCGAGGTATGTTTCAATCCTGGGGAAAAGAGCCGGGCTGATTTGTACAAAATAGGAACCATTGCTAATGTTGTATAAGCCGTCACCAATTGGAGTGATATTTTTTCCTTGCGCAATCCTGAACATCATCTTTTCCTTGCCTTCACCAGAAATTGCCAGTGTGCGTTTCAAGCCACGAGCTTGTTCTGCGGGAGCAGACATATCGGTGATTTTCAGGTTTTTGTATTGATAACTGAAAGTAGGTTGACCACTTGCATTCAGGGTATAACCCTTATACTGATAGTCAGGGATAGAATCTTTTTTGAGTGCCTTGTCATAAACTGGTGCATTACCTGCAAGTAGAATTGGCGCACCCAGTGCAGTTGCTGTTTGTGGCTCACCCCTTTCATGCCACATATCAGTGGTGTTCAGGAAATCACCTCTCCATACCTGGAGTAGTGCACCCTGCATGAGGTCGTATGCATAATGAACCTGAGCAGGGTCGCCAACAGAAACGACATGAGTAAGTTTTTTTCCCTGGTGATTCATGAAGGAACGGATAATTTCTGCATTGCCCTGTGCTTTCACTGCTATCAATGGTTCTGGAGCTCTTTCGGGCATTGAGGCAGGTGCATGAAGTGCAACAGCGCGGCTGTTGGGCTTTTCAATGTAAAGAGACAATCCACTTCTTGACCAGTTTATATCCTTGTTTACCCAAAGTTTAAAAGTGTGGTCACCTGCGTCAAGCGAAGTGCTACCATCAATTGGAAAACCACCCATGTGGGTCCAGCCCTTTGCAATGACTGTCTTTCCATCTATTTCCAAGCTTCCGTCCCCTGAAAAATGCATGGAGAAGGTGTACTGATCTTTGACAGGTATATTGAGTTTACCTTCAAACTGGATAAAATAAAGGTCTCTGGCGGGCGCAAGTCTTGCATCAATTGAACTTACTTTACCCTGACTGGTTGGTTTTGTAATAGCAGCTTCTTCAGGGGTCTTTGCTGTTTTTTCGAAATATTTGTACGTTATATCCTTTGCTGCCACTTTCAGCTCATCCTGAGGTGCATATTTGAAGTTACGGATCGCAATCGGACCGTGATCTCCCTGAATCATCAGCGGACCATATGATTTTTCATCATCAAAGGCAGCAGCACGGGTTGGACCGCTCACGATGATATTTTCATGCATCGTGATACCATTGACTTTTACATAAATGAAT
>JBDLTO010000372.1:0-11439 GCA_039805815.1 Bacteroidota bacterium
CTGCCTGCATGCCTCAGGTAATTGTCTTCTTCATTATTGGCTACCAACATGGCGATGATGGGCTGGATGGCAGCTGCATGTTCAGTCCTTCCCAAAGCCTCAGCAGCAAAGAACCTGGCACGGGGATAGGTGTCTTTCAGGAGCGCAATCAATTGTGTTCCGGCATCTTTGTACCGCACATCGCCAATCCAGCGGGCAGCCTGCGCCCTGATTTCAGCGTCGGTATCCTGTAGGTAAGGAACGAGTGCTGATGCATCCGAGAGTTTCTTGCGGGCAAACTGGCTGATGCCCCAGATGGCATGCACACGGGCCAACTGATGTGATTTATCGGCAAGCACTTGTTTGAAGATGTCCAATCCTTTACTGCCCCTGTTGGCCAGTTCAAATTGTGCTTTCTGCCTGACGCGCATGTCTGCATGTTTCAACAGTACTTGTAATTCGCCGTCTTTATATGTTTTGAAATCGGCTTTGATTTGTTTCTCGGTGTCTTTGCGTTCTTTGGTATTGGGGTTCGCTACATCCAGTTTCCAGATGCGGCCATAGTCTTTGGTATCCCATCCTTCGATCCAGTCGCCCATATACAGGGCACCATCCGGACCAAAATCAATACCGGTGGCGAGGAGTCCGCCAACCACTTGTTTTGATGTATCAAAATCAAATGTAGCTCCCTTGGGTTTCAGTTTAAAGGCATGAACGCCTGATCTGGCGGGGTTTCCCACAAATTCAGCGATAAAAAAGGTGTTCAGGTATTCCTTGCCCATGGCAGTTCCGGGGTTGTAAACCATGCCGGTTGGACCATTTACAAAGTTTTTAATTGTAGGGGTAATGTAAGCTGCTTGTCCTTCCCAGCGGGGAACATACATCTTTTCATCCATCCATACTTTATAAGTGTTGTTGTTGGGATCACGGTATTTACCAAACTGCCAGTTGGTTCTCCATCCGATATCCGCACCGTTCACGATGTAAACCAGACGTTCACTTTCACCCCTGTGGTCACCGTCGTTGTCTTCACTGATCATGTTGCCATATTCGTCAAATACAAACTCATGTGTATTCCTGTTGCCATAGGCGAACACTTCAAAATCACTGCCATCAGGGTTTGACCGCACAATGACACCACTGTTGGGATGTTCCCATTTTTTGCCGCTTTTGTCGGTACCGCTGAATCCGATATCACCAATCTGCCAGTAGATTTTTCCTTCAGGTCCCACTTCAACACCAGACATCCCATGGCCGCTGAAACCCACGTGGATACCATATCCGTGTGAGATGGACGTTGTTTTTGAGGCAATACCTTTTTTGTTTTCTTTGATCCGCCAGAGGTCAGGACCAATACCCACAAAGAGGTCGTCTCCGTGTTTGAGTACGCCACCTGCAGCGTCTGTGATTTCTGTATTAAAGTCGTCCACCACCATTTGTGTTTTGTCTGCATAGCCATCACCATCGGTATCTTCCACTCTGTAAACATGTTCTTTTTCAACAGTCATATCCCTCCAGTCGCGCGAGCTGTCTCCATTCACGTCTGTCAGCCATGTATTTTTGCTGCTGTTTTCAGGAGCCAGTACTTTACGTAAAAAAGCACGCTTTTCTTCAACATCTTTGAGGGCGATAGATTCGATCTCCCAGTCCTGATGCCCCCTGATATCAAATTCAGAATTCTTTTGCCTGTTGGTGCGTGTATAATAAACGCGGCCCTGGTCATCGATGTCAATGGAAACCGGGTCAGCCACAAGAGAGTCCATTGCCCATAGCTGAAGCGTAAGACCTTCAGCCAGTGTGGGTTTAACGGTGGTATCAATCGCTTTCGCAAGTGCAGTAGCTTTGGCAGGATCCATCTGAAAGATTCTGGCATCTTCGGAGTTGGACTGGCAGCTGTTCAAAAAAACAAATGCTCCCAGCAGGATGGGAATAAAACGGCGGTTGGTCATGGCAAGGGGTTATTTTGCTGAAGTTATTAAATCCTGAGGATTTTTTGATGTCAGAAATGAATAAATCCTTGTAGTTACCCCTGATTAATAAGTTATGTCTAGCCTGTATTTCTCCAGCAGCAGTAATGCGTTCTGTGCATTGAATTTTGCTTTTTTCAGCCGGTTTTTGTCGGGGTCTATCTGAAAGCCAATGGCTGAGCGGAAGTCTGCTTTTTCCAGGTTGGTATTATCGAACCGGGCATCAGAAAGGTCTGAGCCGCTGAGGTCCGAACCTTGTATATCAGCGTTTGTAAAATCAGTATTGCTCATTTTGCATTGCACAAAACGGGTGCTTGAAAGTTTCAGGCCGAAGAATGAGGCACTTTCCAGGTTGCAGTTTTCGAAACTGATTTGTAGTCCGAATGGACTGGCATCTTCAAAGTGTATGCCCAAGAGTTTGCAGCCAGTGAAGTTCACCTGTTGTAAGGAAACCTTGTTGATGCTAGCAAGGCTTAGGTTGCAGTTGATAAAGGAACAGGCTATGAAAATGCTCCCTTTGAGGTCTGTCTCACTGAAATTGCAGTTTTCAAATGAGCAGCCGTCATATTCGGCATATTCAAAGCCTGTTTCGCTGAAATTATTTCCTGTAAAAGTCAGGTCTGTATATTCCATTTAAATCAATGCGTATTTCCCCATTTGATACCATTTTCAACCATCATGGTGAAGTTGGTATTTTTCCAGGCATCTTGATTATGTCCCATCGAGGTGTACCAGGTATAACCTTTGCCTACTGGTTTGTACCAAGCAATTGGATGGGCTTTTCCCATCCCGAAATTTTTGTTTTGCATCCAGAGGAAGTTTCCATTGGGACTGATCTTATTACCTTCAATCAGGCAAAGAATGACAGCATCTTTTGGTTGAGTTTCGAAAACATACCATTCGTCGGTATGGTTCCAAACTGCCAGCATATCCTTTGAGAGTGAGGTGTCTGCATAATTACCGATGTAAACATCTGTTTCCTGTAATTGCGGGTTCATGGCATGGTGGGAAAACCTTGTACCCAAGAGGTTTTGTTCATACCAGGCCCAGTTGTGAGAGTCATCACCTGCACCATGAATGCCCATCAGCATACCGCCGTTTTCTACATATTTTTCAAGTGCAGATTGTTGTTCATCATTAAGTACCCGGCCGGTTGAATTATTAAAGATTACTACATTGAATTTTGCCAGTTGTTCTTCGTTGAATACGCCACCAGCTTCTGTTTCATGGATGAACCAGTCGTTGGCTTTGGCCATTTCAGCAAATACTTTTTTTGAAGAATCAATTGATTCTTCGTGCCTGTATCCTGTGGTTTTTGAGAATACGAGTACGGCCGGTTTTCCAGCAGGGAATTCAATGGCCGGTTTTTCTGTTTCATAGGAAACAGGGAAGCCGTTTTTTACCTTGTACACAAAGCCGGCCAAACCCAGTCCTGCAAGTACTACGAGGGAGAGAAGGGTCCACAACGTGATTTTGATCAACTTTTTCATGCGTCTGATTTTGAATGCATTAACGAATGTGGATTTACTTTATTGTGTTGATTACCAAGGAAGCAGGCTGTTTATAAATTGAAATAGTCCAGCACTTCCTTCCAGTTGTTTACACGTGTGTGCCTGTTGATGTGCACATTGTGAGCAGCTGTAAACATCAGTGGTATACCCTTGCAATAGTCGAGGTTTTTGACATGGTCATCAATCAGGTAGTCCGTATCAAAAATGCTTTTATCTCCGCAGAACACCATATTACGCCAGCTGATGAAAGGGAAGTATTCTCCCAGCCATTCCCTTTTTTCACCAAGCGAGTTGGGGAATTCCATGGCTGCCGAAACAATGTAGATTTCATGGTGATCCATCAGTTTCCTTACTGCTTCCAGTGCACCTTCCATGATGGGTGCAGTTTTAAAAAATCCAGGCTCAAACAACAGGGCACGGGCAGCTTCAGGATCCGGAAAGGCTTCTGCTTCGGGTATTCCCTGGATAGAAGCCCGGTCAATCACTATTCCGGTTTTCTTTTCGTAGATATCCAGCCAATGCTGTTCGATATCTACAATTACGTTATCCATGTCAATGGCAATTTTCTTTCTCATAACATCTATAATTTAAGCGAACCACTCCAACAGTTCAGTAATGGTGAGTGATTTTTTGTCATCTTTATTCAGGTCTTTTATGATTTTACCTGCATCAAACATGATCAGTCGGTCGCCATACTGCAAGGCATCTTTCATACTATGTGTGATGAGTATGATTGTAATCCCCATTTGCCGGTTGATTTGTTCAGCAAGCTCCATGACTACTTTTGCAGATTTGGGATCCAGTGCCGCTGTAGGTTCATCCATCAGCAACAAGGATGTTTTATCCATCACACCCATCAACAGCGTAAGGGCTTGGCGTTGACCCCCTGAAAGGCTTCCGATCGACTGATCAATTTTATTTTCCAATCCCATGCCGAGTGCGGTCACCTTTTCTTTTACAAGCTGCCTGAACTTTTTGTTGTTGCCAATAGTAATCCCCTTTTTACCTGAACGCAATGCAGCCAGCCTAAAATTCTCCACAATACTCAGGTCTGGTGCGGTGCCATTTGCGGGGTTTTGGAATACCATCGAAACCCATGGACTCCTGCGGTACTCTGGGAGGTGACTGATTATTTTTCCATCGATACTTACAGACCCTTTTGTTGGCAAGATTGTTCCCAGAATAAGGTTCAGCAATGTTGATTTGCCACTTCCATTGGTTCCTACAACTACTAAAAATTCACCTTTTTTCACTTCCACTGAAACATCCTGCAGCGCCCTTACTTCATCGTCACTGCCAGCATTGTAAATTTTGGAAATATGGTTGATTATCAGCACGTCAATTTTATTTATGCTTTGCGAAAGCTGTTAACCGGGGTAGTGCAACAATCAGCAATACAAAAGTTGCTGTGATCAGTTTCAACAGGTTCGGGTCGATGCCAATGGAGAGCGTGAAGGCCAGTACTGCCTGAAAAACAGCACAGCCAATTACCACAAGCATGATCTGCCTGCCAATTTTTTTTACATTGAACCATTGTTTTATAGCATCTGCAACAAGCACAGAACCGAGTCCGGTAATTACAATCCCTATGCCCATATTTATGTCTGTAAAACCCTGGTATTGTGCAACCAGAAATCCGCTCAGGCCTGTCAGGGAATTGGAAACAGCCAGTCCGATAATTCTGATGCTGTCGTTATTTACCCCAAGTGCTTTGGTCATGACCGGATTGTTTCCTGAGGCCCGCATGGCGATGCCAAAATCGGTTCGCAGCAGGTATATCAGCAAAGCTAAAATCACACCAACAAAGATCAACGCAGTTAACAGTTGTCCGTTTAATTCACTTCCCAGCCAGTCACTTTTGATAAATATGGATGCGGTGTTGATGAGCGGTATATTCGACCTGCCCAGGATCATTAGGTTTATAGAGTAGAGAGCTGTCATTACCAGTATCCCGGAAAGCAGGGCATCTATTTTTAGTTTGGTATGGATTACTCCAGTCAATGTTCCGGCAAGAGCTCCGGCAAGCATGCATGCAGGTAAGGTAAATGCTACAGGCATGTCGCCAGACAGCATGACGGCAGTTATGGCAGCTCCAAGCGTATAACTCCCGTCTGTAGTGATATCGGGAATATTGAAGACCTTCATGGTGATGAAAATACCCATCGCCATGGGGGCCAGACAAAGTGCCATTTGCAGCGCTGTCAGGTAGAACTGAATCATTGAATCGGGTTAAAGCCCTCCGGGATTGTGATATTGTATTTTTTAGCCATGGCCGGATTGTAAACCCGGTTGCGGACTTTAACCAATTCCCACTTCAGTCCGTTTGTATTACCCTGCTTCAACATTTGTGCAGCCTGGAGTCCGGATTGGTATCCCCATTGGTACATATCTGCGCCAAAAGCAGCCAGGGCGCCTCTTTCAACCAAACCAGCTTCACTGGTCATGATGGGAACACCTGCTGTTTCACATGCTTTCACAATGGATTCAAAAGAGGCAAAAATGGTGTTGTCTGGGTTTGCAAAGAAAACATCAATTTCTTTGGAAAGCAGCGATTGGGTGACGAGTTGTACGTCTGCGGAGTTGTTGACAGGCAATGCGATGAGTTCCACATCATAAGCCTTTGCCATTGCACTGATGGTTTCCAATGCCAGCACAGATTGCGGTTCTGCCTGGTTGTAGACAACACCAGCTTTGATTTTTACTCCTTTGGGTTTGATCAGCCTGGGGATGAGTCCGAAAGAGGTGTCGATGTAAGCGATGGTTTCCCCTACACCAAACAGGTTGGCTGGCTCCTTACCATCACTGCCGTTGATTTTCATTTTTTCAGGGGTATCGGCAACCATCATGAATACGGGTATGTCTTTGGTATTTTGCAGTGCTGCTATGGTTGCCAGGGTAGGGCAGGCAGCAATCAGGGTAGGTCGCTGACTGATCATGTATTTCGCAATCTGCGTGAGTGTGGGGATGTCTCCCTGCGCATTGCGGTATATGACATTCAGGCTACCCTTTTTTTCATCAAAACCATTTTCTGCCAGTGCATCGAAAAAGCCTTGTTTGGCTTTGGCGATGGTATTATCCTGAAAGGCATCCATGAAAGCAACTGTAGGTACGCCTGCTTTTTTAGACTGACAAGCTGCAAGCAGTAAAGTAAGCGACAGCAGCAGGGTGATTTTTTTCATGACATTATTTAATTTGTAATGTTGTTGCTCAATTAAAACACTATAAACTCCCCTCCTGGCCAGGAGGGGTGCCGACACAAATGAACGAAGTGAATTTGTGAGGCGGGGTGGTGGAATCAGATTGTAATATCCACCACCCCGTCACCTGCCTACGGCAGGCAAGCTCATTCGCCTGCACCGAAGGTGCAGCCTCATTCGTGCCACCCCTCCTGACCAGGAGGGGAATTATTGGAGTTTTAATAATACAACAATATAAGTTGTTATAACAAAGGTACAATCTACCTACTTTACGCAAACAAACAGTTTGGTCCTGATTTGCTCTGAATGGACGTAATTTCTACCTTTAATGAGATTAAACTCCTTCACATGCAAAGATTTCGGTTAGTTCAATTCATTTTTACCCTTTTTGTGAGTTTGATAGGCTCGCAGTCGATTCAAGCGCAAGACGGACCAACCGAGGCCGGCATCAGGCAACTTATGCAAGAGGGCAAGGCTGTGGGCCTTTCAGTGGCAGTGGTCAAAAAAGGGAAATTGATTTACAACAGATCGTTCGGACTGAAAAGCATCGAAGACAATCAGCCGATGACCAATGATTGTATTTTTCGCATAGCCTCCATTTCCAAATCCTTTTCTGCCACATCCATTATGCAACTGGTAGAAGCCGGAAAGCTGTCGTTGGATATGGACGTCAGTGATATTTTGGGTTTCAGGGTTCGGAATCCAAAGTATCCTGAGGTGGTCATCACCCTGAAGCTTATGATGTCTCATCTTTCCTCTATCAACGACAGTCAGGGGTATTTCACCCTCGATGCCATCAATCCAAATAAAAATCCGGACTGGGCGAAATGCTACAATGCTTATGAACCAGGCAAGGGTTATCAATACTGCAACCTGAATTATAACATGCTGGGTGCGGTGATTGAAAAAGTTTCGGGGGAGCGTTTCGACCGCTACGTCAAAAATAATGTGCTTGATCCACTCAAGCTTTATGGTGGTTATTATGTGGAGGAGTTGGACAAGTCCAAATTCGCCACACTCTATGCATACGACAGCACCGGAAAGTTTATTCCATCACCCGGGGCCTATCAGCAAAGGGCCGAGGTGATAGCCGCTTACAAAATGGGCGAGAGTACACCGGTATTCTCACCTACCGGAGGCATGAAAATTTCTGCTTCAGATCTTGCCCGGTATATGATGATGCACATGAATTATGGAAAATCCGGAAAAAAAATCATCTCCAAAAAAAGTGCTATAGCGATGCAAACACCATTGTCTGATGATGAAGGATATGGTTTAGCGTTGGAGGTTACAGAGAAGATGGTTCCTGGTTTGAAGCTGACGGGACACACCGGTGTGGCCTACGGGTTATACAGCGCCATGTTCTTTGATCCAAAAGAAAAATTTGGGATAGTGGTCATCACCAATGGCTGTGATCCACGGTATGAAAATGGATACAATGCATTCATCCGCAACATGGTGAATTATTTGTACAATGAAAAAATCAGGTAATGCAAACAAAGAATATGATGAGCGGATCATTACCCATGCCTGTTTTTTCTGATGTTGCCATTTCGCTAGCGGGCATTGCTGACAGTGAACAGCTTTTAGGTCTTGTCAATAGCGCTTATCGTGGAGAAAGTTCCCGGAGGGGGTGGACAACCGAAGCAGACCTGATTGCTGGTGACGTTAGGATTGATGCGGATGCACTGCAACAAGTGCTGATTACTCCGGGCAGTATTGTGCTGGGTTATCGACAGGCTGAAAACCTTGTGGGATGCGTCAACCTGCAACATAAGGGGGATTATCTCTACCTAGGGATGTTTTCAGTATCACCGGAACATCAGAATGCCGGCATTGGGAAGAAATTGCTTCAGGCTGCTGAACTGGTGGCGTTGCAATGGGATTTGAAAGCCATTCACATGAGTGTCATTTCCGTGAGACATGAACTGATTGCCTGGTACATGCGCAATGGCTATGCAGATACCGGGGAAAGAATACCTTTTCAAGAAGATGGGATGAGTGGTAAACACCTCAGGCAATTGGAATTCATGGTGTTGCGCAAGCCTGTCATTGCTGGCTGACCATGGCCTTTTGCAGCCAATATTTTGGTTTCTCTTCCGCCAAAGCCATTTTCAAACAAGTGTTGACTGCCTCCAAAAGTGCTCTATCTCCATTGACCCATACCGCTTTTGCGCTTTCGTTGATGGTCCCCTTCATGCTTCGGCATAACAAAGGGTTTTGAATACTCTTCAAGTCTGCTTCCACATCATCCGTGACCATGACATCTGCTCTGCCGGCAGTGATTTCTGCAAATACACCGATATTGTCTGGATAGACAATCAATGAGGCGCGGTTAAAAACGCTTCTGGCCACAGCTTCATTTGTACCCCCTTTGTTTACAATCAGCCGTACACCCGGGTTGTTGACGGCTGCAACTGAATTGAAATCAGCCGTATCCTTGCATCGGGTGAGCAATGTTTTACCGCCATAATGGTAAGGGATTGAAAAGGGTGCAATGGATTTTCTTGCTGCTGTTACACTTACTCCGCCAATTGCCAAATCAAAAGCATTGTTTTGCAGATCCTGCTGAAGGGTCGACCAGCTGGTTTGGATAAATACAGGTACTACCCCCAGTGATGCTGCAAGCGTTTTGCCCAGTTCAACATCTGCACCTTGAAGACTGTCATTTTGCATGATTGAAAATGGTGCATAGTCTGCTGTAACGCCCAACCTCAGCACACCACTTTTTTGGATTTGATCTATCGAATGCTTGCCAGCCCAACCTTTATAGGGAGCTGCCAGGTAAGCCGCATGCATTATTGCAGAACCCAACTTGTCCAGAGTTTTCCGCAAAGAATCCAATGATGGTGCCTTTGGGCATTCCTTGCAGCCCGACTGATTCCAATTCCTGATTTTTTCTTCCTGCAGCGCAGAGGCATTGCTGATTTGAATAGCAAAGAATTTTTCCAGGCTATCTGCATGCAAACCCAATTCAGTGGACTGTTTTCTGACATTTTGCAGCACCTGACGTTCACGAGCACTATCTGTTACCGGTCTGTTGTTCAGCCATTTGTTGGCAGCAACCTGTGGCATCAGTTCCAGTCTTTCTGAAACCAGTTCCTCCAACCGCTTGATGATCTTTTGCTCGGTATATAGGGTTTGTGCAAAGGATGTTAGAGACAACAGGCATGCCAGTAGAATTGGCAGACAAGATTTATTAAGCACAGGTTAAATTTTGATAAAGGTCGAAAAAAAGGGCCATGTGCATCACATGACCCTTTTTCAATGCTTGAATTTTTTTTATCTGGCGGCAATATCAATGCCGGTCAATTGCACCAGTGTCTGATTCGGTTTTGCCTGGGGATTGATAAATACGAAATACAAATCATGCTGCCCTTTGGTATCAGGGATGTTTATTTTGGCCGTAATCGGTCCTCGTTGAGTGGCATTGATGGGTTCCGATTTGCCCAAGAGCATGCCATCCGGAGCATCCATCCTGATTTCAATGGTTCCTCCTGCATTCGCGCCACGCATGTTGCCCAATGCATTTACCGTAAAGGTTGTGATACCGGTGAGATCTATTTTGCGATAACCCAGGTATGAACCAGTGCCATCCATGTTCAGGGTTTTGCGTGGGGTAATCATGCGGTTGAAACCTTTGGTCATTTCAGCCAATTCTGGGTCAAGGCTTGGATGCCTCAGCAGAATCACTTCCTCACCCACTAGTGGGGTCATGTTTGCCGTTCCTTTATCCCGGTAGGCAGCCCTCAACACATAGGTGCCTTTCTCTTGCTGTTCCTTGGCAGGTTTGATTTCGAGGGAACCTTTTACTGGAGCGGATTTCACAGTTGGCTTCTTTTCTCCCGTTGTCAGGATGTATTCTACAATTGCCCTCGAATCTGCCACACTCAACTGTGGATGCGCACTCATGGCATGTTCACCCCATACGCCTGCACCGCCTTTGATTACCTTTTGTGCCAGTGATTCCACAACGCCAGCTTTGCCTTTGTAGCGTTTGGCCACTTCCAGGTAGCTGGGGCCAACAGACCGTTTGTCTGGCATATGACAACTTTTGCAGTCGTTCTTGTTGAGGAGGATTTGTCCGGTTGTGGCAAAAGCCAGCATATCTGCCCCGTGCTGTGTTGATGCAATATCGATTTGGTCGTAGCCCAGCGGCAGGTAATCAAGGCTAACGGCCACTTGTGCCGGTTGGATTTTGCCATTGGCCAAGGATCCATCTTCTTTGTCTTGCACTTTCACTGAATATTGCAACTGTGTTCCGGGGAAATAGAAGGTCTTGTTGGCGCCGGTGATGTCGAGGTTTACCGCAGGCGGTTCATTGCCGGCCTTCAATTCAATGGTTTTGCTGGATTTTGCACCCTTGCTGTCTGTTACGGTCAACGTGGCTTTGTAATTTCCTGGTGTAGTTAGCGATACTACCGGATCTGACCCCTGAAGTATGCGGGTTGTTCCTCCGCCTGTTAGTTTCCATTGGTATTTCAGTTGATCCCCATCAAAATCTTTCGTGCCTTTGCTGATCAGTTGGGTTTTTAGGGGGATTGCTCCGGATGATTTTGTTGCTGTTGCCTGTACAGCTGGGGCCCTGTTACCCGCATTGTATTCCACCCGCACCAGGTGGGCGTTGGGATTGCCTTTGAACCAGGCTGAGCCATATTCCAACACGTAGAGATCGCCTTCCGGACCAAAATCCATATCAATAGCCGAGCTGAAACTCAAATCAGGCAGGAAACGCTCCATGCTTTTGTAGTCGCCTTTTTCATCCATCGTTACAGACATGATCCA
>JBDLTO010000373.1:0-8142 GCA_039805815.1 Bacteroidota bacterium
TTGTATCCCTGCGGCAAGATTCAGTAAACAAACCAAGTGATAACAATACAGCCAAATGTTTTAACTTGAAACTGTGTAACATAATTTAAATTTTAAAGATGTCAGAATTGTGCGTTACGACAGTCTTTCTTTCGGTATTGGAATGCAATGGATTTCAGGATGGATATTGGGTAGACAGAATTCTGTGTGGCTTGAAACGGGATACTGGTACGGTTTATTTTGGATGAGTACAAAACTATATGTGGGTAAGCATCATTCCCAATTTTGGCCTTTTTATTTGAATTAAACTTCGGAATTAATAGGATAAAAAAAATTAATGTTTATTCGTTATCAATAAACAAAACTGTGAAAAACATATAAATAAATTTATATATACGATTGGGATTTATATTTACAGCAAACAAAACCATGACGTGAAAACTTATAAATATATTTTGAATAGTTACGAATCATCCTCAGGTATCCAATTATTGATACCAGATCCTGCAGATGTGAAATCAGTTTATGAACAAACAGCCGAAGCGTCTGATGCACTAATTTTTCCTTTCTGGACCAGGATATGGCCTGCTGCATTGGTTATGTCTGCATACCTCTTGGAAGAAAAACATTGGGTTGCAGACAAACATGTGCTTGAGGTGGGGGCTGGAATTGGTTTGCCATCATTCACTGCTGCACAATTCGCAAAATCAGTTGTTGTTTCTGATGCTGATACCGATGCAGTTGAGCTGCTTAACAAAAATATCCAGTCAATGAATTTGAGCAACGTGTCTGCAATACAAGCTAACTGGAATTCTCCTATTATTCCAAGTCCCGGGGTAGATACGCTCTTACTCAGTGATGTCTGCTACGATCCTGCCCAGTATGATCAACTGGTCAGACTAATTTTATCCTACAAAAAGCATGGCACAGATATTCTTATCACAGCACCTCAAAGGACAAGCACAGCTTCATTCCACGCTTTATTAAGTCCTTGGATTAAGCTGGCATTTGTCCGCACTGTAAACGAAGTTGAAGTGGCGCTATTCACCGTTTAAAACAAAAGAGGCTGTCCATTTGGGACAGCCTCTTTTAAGAATAGAAATTCAGATAATCAATAGCCAGGATTCTGCATAGCTGTTTTTTCAGATGCGGTCAAGGCTTTTCCATTGGCTTGAATACCGTCAAGGAAAGATTGCGGTAATGGGCGTAAAACATGGTGTTCTGCAACTTTGGCTGCAGCTTCTAAATTGAATGCTTTAGCCCTTGAAACAAGCGTTTTGGTTCTCGCCAAATCAGCCCACCTCAGGTATTCACCAGACAATTCCCTGGAACGTTCATTCAACAAAAGACCAAGCATCTTGTCGTACGTGCTGGTGAGTCCGAGTACCCCCAGCAGATATTCATCTTGTGCAGGAAGAGCCGATGCATCATTGATGGCCAAGCTGTTAGCTGCAGCTGTAGTAACAGGGATGTTATTTGACTCATAGTATGAGTTTCCGGGAAAGAAAGAGTTGCCTACACCTGGTGATTGCAAAGAGGGTGATATCAAAGTGTTGCCACCATCCCAGTATGCTGCCCGGTTTTCACCGGATTTGTATTGGGCGCGTGTACGAACGGCATTGATGTAGGGGAGTGCGTCATTGTAGCTGCCTGAACCAGCTTTGGCAAGCCTGATTTTAGCTTCGGCAGCTATCAGATAGGTCTCCGCAGATCTGGCCAGGATGAAATCACGGTGACCAATTACTTCATTCAACGAAGTTCTGGAGCCGTCAATGTACTTGCTTAAGGATGGGAAACTCTGACCCGCTGTGGTGAGGTCTGTATTGAGTGCACCATCAGTTGTTCTGCCGTTGGGGTAAGCCACATAGGTGGTGGGAATGTTTCTTCCTGTTCCAAAAACGTCTTTTACCAAGTTGGTACCGGAGTTGGATCTAACAATCTTTGATAATGGGAATCTGGTATCACCGGGTTGGTTGATTACATACATCATACCCAGGTCACCTTTCACATTGGGCGCTATAGGAGCCGCACCATTGAGTGCCAATTTTGTTCTGTAAGATTTCCAAAACCTGGAGTCGTTTACCATATCAAAAAGCCTATATGTGTAATAGGTAGTAGCCAGCCTGCTGAAGGGTCTGTCTCCTGTAATATCCCTGGCCATCTGATCCTGTACATCATACCTGGATACAAAATAGAGGTGCTGGGTGTTGCCGGTTCCCCTGTTGGTATTTAGGTCATTGGTCATTTGTGCTGAGAGGATGAGTTCAGGAAGCCTTTCATTGGCTGAATTAGCTCCTCTGTATTCCCATAAAGCACCAAAATCGGAAGCAAGCGGATGTCCTGCAATAACCTGGTCTGCAAGTGTAACTGCTGCAGTCAAATCAGCATTAAGTGTGGATGAATTCCAGGCACTGTTGATTTCACTTGCTCTGAATAAGTAGGCCTTTGCCAGGAAATGATTGGCAGCATTTTTTGTTATTTTGGCAGGAGCTCCGGATGTTGGCAGTAAGTCTTTTGCCTTGGTTAAATCTGCAATGATCTGTGCGTATACATCTTTTGCAGGCGCCCTGGTGAATTCAACTTTTACAGTTGAAAGTGGCTCAAGCTGCAGGGGCACACCTCCATACTGGGATACCAACCTCAAATAGAGGTATGCCCTGATGAAAAGGCCTTCGCCCAATGCAGTGCTCTTGATCGCTGGAGAAGCCGATGTGCTTTTAGTGGCATTGTCGATGAGCAGGTTAGCATTGCCTATGCCTTTGTAAAGCTCATCCCATTGGAAGTTGGAAGCGGCAGTATTGCCGTTCACTACAGTAACGATGGAATTGAATGTTTGGTCATAATTGTTCCAAGGGGAGTTGGAGGGGTCGCCGCCAATCCTGAATTCATCGGTACCATAATTGGTGGCGCAATAGAACCATTCTCCATTGGTGGGTACACTGAAGGCTTGGTAATAGGCACCTGCAGCGGACTGTAAAATTCCCTGGTCTGTTTTCAAAAATTCAGTGCTCCTGTCTGTTTTCAGTGTCTCCTTCAGAAAATCTTTCTGGCAGGCAGGTTGAGCAACAATTGCCGCGGCAACTGCTGCTGTTTTGATGATATTGACAAAATTTTTCATACTCGTGATTGTTAGAATGATGCGTTGATACCAATTGTGTAACCCCTGTTCCATGTGTTGCCCACAACATCCATGTCCATGAATTTGATCTTAGACATCAGCATGCCTGGGTTTTGAACTTGCAGGAATGCCCTCAAATCAGACAGACCCATTTTGGAAACTGATTTGCCGCGAAGGTTATAAGACATGGAAATGTTCCTGATTTTGAGGAAATCCGCATTGAGATACCCTAACGCTGAGAAGAACGCATCACCTGCGGCTCCACCAGCATTGAATATCGGCTTCTGGAATTCGGCGTTGGTATTATTCTCGTTGTAATAGTTAATTACCCTGTTTACACTTCTGGCAGCCTGTACTTCACCACCATAGTTGTATTTGTAATTCAACCTGCCATAAATGAACACATCCAATGTGAAATTCTTGTAAGAAACAGAATTGGTCATGCCCACAACCCACCTGGGCCTGGTCCATCCAATGATTTGACGGTCATTATTAGGGTCAATTTTATTGTCACCATTCAGATCCTGAATTTTGACATTACCGGGCGTAAAAGTGTTGCCGTTGGCATTGAACAATTTATATTGGTCAATGTCAGACTTCTGCCAAAGACCAAGTGCATTATAGCCATAAATCACACCAATAGGTTGTCCGATAAACCAGTTGTTGTTGATATCATCTTGCTTACCGTTAGATAAACTGACAATCTCATCCTTCTGCCAAGATGCATTTAATGTTGTAGACCACGTAAAATCTTTGTTTTTGATGTTTACAGTCGTCAAGCTGATGTCGATACCCCTGTTGGCAGTTTCACCAATATTGGCGAAGGTTGTGGTATAACCTGTTACTGATGGGATGCTGCGCTGCATGATCAGATCTGTAGTCCTGGATTTGTAAACGTCAATCGTACCAGAAAGCCTTCTGTCCAATAGTTGGAAGTCAACACCCAAATTGTATTGGGTTGTTTTCTCCCACCCCAATTCCTGGTTGGCAAGAACAGGATTGGTGATGGCTCCAGCTACACTAGAGTTGTTGTTGGGATAGAAAAGTGCAAATACTGCACCTTGTGTGGAATAGGCACCCACAGCTGAGTTTCCGGTAACACCGGCACCAATCCTCAGCTTGAGGTCATTAACCCAGTTAACATTGTCCATGAATTTCTCCTGATTGACCCTCCAGGCAATGGCTGCAGAAGGGAACAATGAATACTTTTTGCCTTCAGCCAACTGGGATGCACCGTCCTGACGAGCAGAAACTGTCAACAAATACCGGTCCTTGAAACTGTAGTTCAACCTGGCCATATATGACATCAACTGTGTTTCAACCAAGTTGGATGCTGTAGTCAACTGACCAGTTACAGCACCACTTGTCAATGCGTTCCAACGCTGGCTTTCCAAAGGAACGCCATTACCAGTTACACTTTGCCCATTCAGTTTGTAAGCTGTCTGGCTATTCAAAAGGGTTAGGCCAAAAGTATGCTCACCAATAGATTTGTCGTAATACAATAGGTGATCTAGGGTGTAGGAAAAACGTTTCTCGTTGTTAACAGTTGCCCAGCTGGTGCTTCCACCATTGGCAACTGACTTGGAATCGATATACCCGCCATTTTCGAATTGGGAGATATCCGGACCAAAGTTCATGCGGTATTTCAAACCTTTCAATGCAGGAACAATTGAACCGAGGTTCAACTGGGTGTAAATGCTACCGAATGTTCTGAGGGTAACGCGTTGGTCTATGTTGTATAACCACTCGTCAATAACATTTTTGATGGCATTGTCGCCGCCCGGGAACAAAATTCTTTCTCCGTTGGCGTCATAAGGCAATGCATACGGGAAAATAGAACGGGATGACTCATACAAGCCACCTGAAGGGCTTCCGATTGTGGCAACACCCCGGCCAGATTGACCGAATTGCTGTTGGTTGTAATTGATATTCAGGTTACTTCCCAGTGAGAACCAGCTGGTGGCATTGAAGTCGAGGTTTACTTTGGCAGTGTACCTATCGAAAGACTGACCTTTGATGGTACCTACGTTATTGAGGTAGCCAAGGGAAGCATAGGCTTTCAATTTATCAGTACCGCCACTTACGCTGAGTAGGTTGTCTGAGGTGATGGAGTTCTGCTTAACATAAGATCCCCAATCTGTTGTAGCCACTTTTGATCCATCCCATGTTCCTGATGCCCATCCTTTTTCGATGTTGGCCCAAGCGGTAGGGTCACTGGTAGCGCCAAAGAATACCCTGTCTGTGGCAATGGTGGGCTGATCACCCCTGGGATAGGTGCTTACACCCGTGGTTTGGTTCAATCCTGCATAATAATATGCCCACCTTCTGTATGTGATATAATCTGATGCATTAAACATCTCCCTGCTATCGTTTAAGGTCTCTGATGTGATATTGGAGTTGAAACTGACTACCACTTTACCGGATTTACCCTGCTTTGTGGTAACAATGATAACACCATTGGCACCACGGGAACCGAAAATGGCAGTAGCTGATGCATCTTTCAACACGTCAATTGACTCAATATCTTGTGGGTTCAGGTTGTCAATACCTCCTGTAGAAAGGGGTATACCATCAACCACAAAGAGGGGGGAGTTGGAAGCTGTGAGTGAACGTACACCCCTGATATTGATTGAGCCTACGGTACCGGGCCTTTCGTTAGAAGAAATATCCACACCAGCTACCTTACCCTGCATCGCCTGCACTGCATTGTTGACGGGTCTGGACTTGATGTCCTTGTTGCCGATACCCGCAACAGAGCCGGTAACATCTTTTCTTTTTACGGTGGCATAACCTACCACTACAACTTCTTCCAGACCTTTGTTGTCAATCAACAAAGTGATGGCAAGGTTGTTGCTGGATTCTGTGTAGGGAATGTTCTGGCTGCTGTATCCTGTAAAAGATAATGCAAGAACTCCTTTGTCTTTTACGGCAATGCTGAATTTGCCTGAGGCGTCTGTCAGTACTGAGGTATTTGATTTTTTGTCCTCAATAACAACGCCCTGCAAGGGCTCTTTTTGCTCGTTGGTGATAACACCTTCCAACTTACGGCCTGAAGCCTGCTGAGCCTGTACTGTCTGCAATAAAAAGCAGACAAACAAGGCAGCTATGCCCACCCGAAGTTTCTTGAATTTTGTTTGATTCATGTCAGTGGTTTTGATGAATTTTAAGTTTGGGTCTTTAAAATTTTGGTAATCAATTTCAGTTTTTTTTCATTAAGACAATTGTTTGCTAAAAAAAATCAACGCAATCGTTCCCATTTAGAATAAAATTCAATCAATCTCATTATTTTTAGATTTTATCTTGCAGATAGTGCAGGATAGTTTGGTAATTAAATAATTTTAAATTGTTGTTTACTTAATCTAGTATGAAACAATTTTCTATTTTATCATTTTTCTTATTGCTTTTTTTGTCTTTAAAGGCTCAGGAAAAGGATGATGTAAACACGCCGCTTCATCTTTTGCCTGCTAACTATCCCACACCTTACAAATCTCCGGATAGGGCTGCCTTAAAGGGTACGCTGGATAAAATTTTCAATTACATTAATCAATCAACTCCACCTGTTCTTGTCAATAAAACTACAAGTCAAATTGTGAATTCAAAAGGGGAAATAACTCCTGAAGTGGTTCTTCAGAAAGGTACTTTCAGGATTACCAGTTATGAATGGGGAGTAGTGTACAGTGCGCTTATCAATGCATTTAAGCAGACTGGTGATAGTATGTATATTAAATATGTAAAAAACAGGCATGAATTCATTGCACAATGGTCTCCAGTTTTCAGGTCTATGCTCACCAATGGTAAACTTACTTTGAAGGATGACTTCCCCCTTCGCCAGCCAGTGGCTCCCCATGCCCTTGATGATGGAGGAGCAGTTGCGGCTTCAATGATTAGGGCGCAGATGAATGGCTATGCTTCCGGATTACGGGATCAAATTGATTTTTACTTAGATTACATATCCAATAAGGAGTTCCGGTTCGCAGATAATACCATTGCCCGAAATAGGCCACTTGAAAACACACTCTGGCTTGATGATCTCTATATGGCCCTGCCTGCGCTCATGCAGATGGGTAAGTTGACAGGAAAGACCGCTTATTTCGATGATGCACTCTTTCAATTGGAATCCTATGCCTCCAAAATGTTTGTAGCAGAAAAAGGATTATTCATGCACGGATGGGTAAAAGATATGACGATTCATCCGGCTTTTCACTGGGCCAGAGCAAATGGTTGGGCCCTGCTTACCATGACGGAAATTCTTGATGCGTTACCACTTAACCACCCCAAAAGAAATTTTGTACTCTCTCTCTTCCGAAAGCATGTGGAGGGATTGGTAAAGTTTCAGGATGGAACAGGATTTTGGCATCAGCTGCTTGATAAATCAGATTCCTACCTCGAAACATCCGCAACAGCTATTTATACATATTGTATAGCTATGGGATGCAATGAAGGATGGCTTGACAAATTGGCTTTTGCACCTGCTGCCGCATTGGGTTGGAACGCCGTTTCCACCAAAGTGAATGCTGAAGGTCAGGTGGAAGGGACCTGTGTGGGGACAGGAATGGCTTTTGACCCTGCATTCTATTACCACAGACCAGTAAGTAAATTCGCAGCCCATGGTTATGGCCCTGTGATTTATGCCGCCGCTGAAATGTACCGACTGCTGGGCAAGGGGGAGTTCAAAATAAACGACAGTGCCCTTATATTCTATCCCAACAAATAATTTATCAATACCTATTTCAGATTACGGCCTGGTCACAAACATAAGTGGGAACAATTCCTGTTGAACTGATGCGGGTAGCTGCATCAGCAGGTAGTGTGTTGCCGGATAAAACCAATACAGTGTCAATACCAAATTTATTACCTCCAATAATATCTGTATGGAGTGTGTCTCCAACCATCAAGATCTCTTTTTTGCTGATGCTTCGCCTTGACCTTATCAGATCATAGGCAAACATAAACATTTGGGAATCAGGTTTTCCGAACCGGATGAACCGTTTGCCAACGATACTCTCAATCATGGTTGCAATACCGCCAATAGCAATGGATACCCT
>JBDLTO010000374.1:0-10563 GCA_039805815.1 Bacteroidota bacterium
CGCTTTTAACTTTCGGAGGAGGATTAAAAGCATCCTCATCCACATCAAAGAGGTAATCTACCTCAAAATAGGCCTGGGTCAATACACTGAGGATGCCATACTCCTTGGAACCTGGACCTGAACAAATTCTGATAGCGACCTCTTTTTGGAACATTCCAATCATACAAGTAATCTGATCTTTCCATTCCAGAACCCTGAAAACGATCTGAGTTGAAATGTTATACGGAAAATTACCAATCATGGTAAAATCCCCTTGAAATGGAACAGGGATATCCAGAATACTTCCTGAAATAATTTTTCCGTTCAGTGAGGGATAGACTTTGTACAGATAATCAATCTTCTCGTCATCCAGTTCAATCAATTTGAAATCAAAACCCGCAAGCTGAGTCAGGTACTTTGTGAGTGCACCTCCACCCGGACCAACCTCCAGCAATTGCGTGAATGAACAGGTTTTTAATACTTCCACGATACGTTGACAAACAACTTCATCTTTCAGAAAATGCTGTCCCAGTGATTTTTTAAGGGTGTACATGGGGTTAAAATTAAGACAAAGATCCCCGTTTTCCTTGTACCTTTACATTTCAAATGAAAGCGTCGTAATGAGTGTACAAAAAAGACCTGTAGTTGGCATTTCTGTTGGAGATCTCAACGGGATTGGTATCGAACTGATTCTGAAAACATTTTCAGACAGCCGAATAACAGAATTCTGCACTCCGGTAGTATTTGCCAATAACAAAGTACTCAATTTCTATAGAAAGCTCATGGGCGATATTGCAGTACAATACACAAGCACCAAGGACTTGAATAAAATCAACCCCAAGCAACTCAATATACTGACTGTATGGGATGAAGACGTAGAAATTATACCTGGAGAAATGTCTTCTACAGGTGGGTCTTATGGAGTAAAGTCGCTACAGGCTGCCGTAACTGCTTTAAAGGAAAAAACCATTGATGCGCTGGTTACTTGCCCACTCCACAAATTCTCCATGCAAAGCAGTGAATTTAATTTTACAGGGCACACCCCTTATCTGAAAGAATCATTCAAAGCAGATGAAGTTCTTATGCTGATGGTTGCTGAAAATATGAGGGTCGCATTGCTCACTGAGCACGTTGCCATAGGAGATGTAGCCAAACAAATAAGCAAGGAACAAATCCTTAAAAAAATCAACCTGCTGAAAAACAGCCTCAGAAAAGATTTTGGCATAGAGCGCCCTACCATTGCTGTTCTCGGTCTCAATCCCCATGCAGGTGATGAGGGACTTGTTGGAAAAGAGGAAAAGGAAATCATCCGACCCGCAGTGGCAGATGCAAAGAAAAATGACTGTATCGTGATGGGGCCATATAGCGCAGACGCATTTTTTGCCAGGGGGAGCCACGAAAAATTTGATGGTATTCTTGCCATGTATCATGATCAGGGTTTGATCCCATTCAAGTCTCTCGCGCTTGGAGAAGGAACCAATTTTACGGCTGGCCTGCCTGCTGTCAGAACATCTCCCGACCACGGCACCGCTTTTGATATTGCCGGCAAGAATCTTGCAGACGAATCATCTTTCAGAGCTGCAATATTTGCTGCGATAGATATTTACAATACCAGAATGGGCTATGCGGAAATGAGGAAAAATCCACTGCGTAAGATGTCTGCCCATGTTGTGGCCAATGCTGTTGATGAGAAAATTGAAGATTAAGATATCCTTATAAAACCAAAGCTAACACACATGAATTCTTTCACCAGAGCACTGGTACTTGCATGCCTGCTGGGCTGCACTGCTACCGTATTTTCACAAACAGACAGATCAACCAAAACATCTAAACCAAAGCGAAACTTTTTCAAGGTCAATCTTGCCGGCATCTCCATTAACGGACAATATGAATGGGCATTTGCAAAGAGATTTTCCATTGCAGTAGGATACAGGGCATTACCGCAGGGAAAAATGCCATTCAGAAAATTAGTACCCACAACTGACGCAACAACTAGAGAATCGCTAGACAACCTCATCTTTTCATCTTCTTCCTTTACCCCGGAAATAAGGTTTTACACAGGCAAAAAAGGTTATGGTCAGGGATTCTACCTGTCGCCATTTTACAAAAAAGCCGAATACAAAGCGAAAGGTCTCGGGATAGACTATGTCAAGGACAATGGTGAAACGGGCACCATGAATATGAATGGCTCAATTAAAGGTGAGACATGGGGTTTATTGCTGGGAGCTCAATGGGTGTTGGGCAAACATTTCTGTCTTGACTGGCAGATACTGGGTCCGCATATTGGAAGATCCAGCGGTGGACTTTTTGGTGTTTCAACAAATCCACTTAGCGTGAGTGAACAGGCAGACATGCGCCAGTCTCTGCAGGATATCAACATTCCCTTTACAGAAGAAACAGTAATGGTAGACGCATCCAGGTCAAACCTGGAATTACGCGGACCATGGGCTGGAATCAGGGCAGGTGTGTCGCTGGGTTTCAGATTCTGACAATGCCGCTATTTCCCGGAGAAACTCTCCTTTGGAATACCTTTATTGATGGCATAGCTGGAATAGGTGATTTCAATTCGACCCTTTTTCCCGATAGGTTTGGGATCCTTGGGCTTATTGCCAACCCCGGCATCATATTCAAAGGTGATTCCCTTCGGAAGTTTATAATCCTTGGTACTGAATAACATAACAGCCTTATCAGGCAAACCCCATTGAGCATACTTCCCATAATCCATCTCCATCTCATATGTTCCATTCTCCTTGGTGCTGGTAACCGATCTTCTGATGACCATTTGTTTGTCGTCAACGTAAAGCGTTGACAAGACTATGTCACCAGATTCATCCATTGGCAGGAGTTTTATTATTGCCAGATCAGCACCCTTCCAGGTTATTCTGCCGGCATCTAGCGCTGTATATGCTCCATCTGCAAGCAAGGAATTCATATTTACACGGATTCCCCCCTTAGGCAATACTGAAATGCCCCCATCTTTTTTAATGCTGAACTGATCGGGATACCTATAAAGAATTTTTACAGCTGATATGGGGATCTTGAGAAAAGCCACATCAGTCTTCAATTGCCCTTTTGCTTCGTAATCTTTTACAGATAAAAGCTTTGACTTAAGCTTCGCAACAATCTGATCAGCAGACTGTGCCTGTGAAGTAAAGCTACAAATCCATAAAAGAGACACCCAAATAAATTGCTTCATACCATTAAAACACCAATTAGTCAGCTTGGTTCATTCCATTAGAGGAAAGCATCTGACTCACGGTAGGCTTTGATCAGGGCCACTTCTCCTTCCTTTCCTTTTATGGAATTTCCATGTTCCATACCCATGATACCCCTGTAACCTTTGTTGTAAATATGTTTGAAAATATTTCTATAATTCATTTCGCCTGTGGTTGGTTCTTTCCTACCCGGATTATCTCCAATCTGGAAATAGCCGATTTCATCCCAAGTACGGTCAATATTAGCAATGATATTTCCTTCATTGCGTTGCATGTGATACATGTCGAAAAGAATTTTACAGGCAGTACTGTTCACTGCCTTGCATATCATGAAGGTTTGTGTAGAATAGCGCAGGAAGAGATCCGGATTATCACTCAGCGGCTCCAACACCATAACCATACCATGTTTTTCAAGTATTTCCGAGCCCCTGCGTAAGGCATCAATCACATTTGCAGTTTGGATATCCATCGGAAGTGACCTGTCGAAATTACCTGGCACAACCGTAACATGTTTGGCATGACACCTTTTGGCAACCTCAACTGCCGTTTTACAGTCACGCACAATGACATCCTTAAACTCCTGCTTTCCAGTTGTAAGACTCAGCTTCCAATGCCAGCTATCCGTTGTAACCACAAAAACACCCATCGTCATTCCCAGTTGCTGCAGCGTATCGCCTATTTTAGCCTGCATCTCCGGTGTTCTGCCCATCATACCATTGTCTTCAATTCCTCTGAAACCCTGATCGTGCGCCCATTTAATCTGATCGATAAAATTGCTTCCTGCATGAGCAGCAAACATGCCATCATGAAAGGCATAGTTGAGGTTGAATACTTTTTCTGCAGGTTTTATTGTAGTTGCAGAAAACGATGAAAGTCCTGGTATCAAAGCCGCTCCGGCGAATGAAGAGTTTTTGAGAAATCCCCTGCGTTCCATAATGAAAGAAATTGTGTTGGTTGTTTGGTTAATGCTAACTACAATTTACTTAAAATTGCATCAAATCATCAGCTTTGAAAAAAATAGTTATTGCAACCCTGTCAACCTTTTTGATTTTTACCCTTTCCTTAAGTGCACAAACTACCAAGCCCTTGTCAGAAGACATCCTGATCCCGGGATCAAACCATAAAATCAAAATGGTTTCTATCAAGGGTGGAAGTTTTACATTAGGAAACAACAATTCTGGCAATGCAGATGAAAAACCTGCCAGGCTGATTAATTTATCGGATTTCTGGATTGGTGCCTATGAAATCACACATGACCAGTTTGACTTATTTTTTAAAGACGACAGCACCTCACAGGGGTCAAAAGTTGATGCCGTAACACGTCCAACACCACAATACATTGACCTAAGCTGGAACATGGGTAAGGATGGGGGATTTCCGGCTAACAGCATGAGTGTAGACGCTGCCATGATGTTCTGCAGGTGGATGTATCAAAAAACCGGAATTTTCTTCAGGTTACCTACTGAGGCGGAATGGGAATACGCTTGCAGGGCAGGTAGCAAAACAAGTTACTATTATGGAAATGACCCAGCGCTACTCGGACAGTACGCTTGGTTTAAAGGCAACAGTGGTGAAAAATACCATAAGGTGGGTCAAAAAAAACCCAACGCATGGGGATTGTACGACATGCTAGGTAATGTGGTTGAATGGACAATGGATCAGTATGATCCTGCTTATTATCAGCGATTGACAGAAGGACAAAAAGACCCAACCAATCCTCCGGCTACAAGATATCCAAGAAGCCTAAGAGGCGGATCCTATCTCGATGCTCCAGCTGCACTGAAGGTTTTCAGCAGGGAGCATTCAGTTGCACAGTGGAATCAGCGAGACCCGCAGATTCCTAAAAGTCGTTGGTGGCTTACAGACGGAATGATGGCAGGTTTCAGAATAGTTAAACCTCAGATACAACCCAGCGCGGAAGATGCCGAAAAATTTTATAAATTGTATCTCGGAAATTAAACCTCATTAAAACAACAACGATGCAAAACAAAAAGCCATCTTCTGGCAACAGTCGCAGGGACTTCGTCAGACAAACCGGACTTATCTCCGGCGGTGTTATAGCCGCCCCATTAATTGCAGGTGCCACTAACTTTCACTCAGGAGCCAGCGATGTCATCAAGGTTGCACTGATTGGATGCGGCGGCAGGGGAACAGGTGCTGCTACGCAGGCACTTCGCAGCAAGCAAAATGTAAAGCTGGTTGCCATGGCAGATGCCTTTCGCGACAGGCTTGACTCAAGCCTCAAAAGTATCACCAATGAAATTGGTGAAGATGGACCTGAAGCCCTGAAAATGATTGACGTTCCTGAAGAAAGGAAGTTTACCGGTTTTGACGGCTATAAAAAAGCCATGGAACTGGCAGATGTTGTTATTCTTACTACACCTCCCGGATTCAGACCTATCCACTTTGAAGAGGCTGTAAAGCAGGGCAAACAAATCTTCATGGAAAAGCCTGTAGCTACAGATCCAGAGGGTATCAAACGTGTACTTGTTGCAGCTGAAGAAGCGAAAAGGAAAAAACTGAATGTTGTAGTTGGCTTGCAAAGGCACTACCAAAACTCATACCGAGAATTGTTCAAGCGTAAGGATATGATTGGAGACATCACCTCTGCGCAGGCTTGGTGGAACAATGATGGCGTATGGGTAAAACCAAGACAGGCCGGACAAACAGAAATGGAATACCAAATGAGGAACTGGTACTATTTCAACTGGCTTTGTGGTGACCATATCACAGAACAACATATACACAATATTGATGTAGTTAACTGGTTCAAAGGTGCTTATCCAGTAAAGGCACAGGGTATGGGCGGACGTGAAGTACGCAAAGGAAAAGACCATGGTGAAATATATGACCACCATTTTGTAGAGTTCCATTATGCAGATGGATCCATCCTCAACAGTCAATGTAGACATATCCCCAGAACATCAGCCAAAGTTGATGAACTGTTGATTGGTACTAAAGGTAAAATCTTCTGTGGTGCAGCCAATATCAGAGACCACAAGGGAGGTATACTCTACCAATTTGACAAAAAAACTGAAAATGAACCTTACCAGAATGAGCATGTCGAATTATTTGCTGCCATAGCTAAGGGTGAATACAAGTTTGCTGATGCAGAAAACGGAGCTAAAAGTACCATGACATCCATATTGGGACGCATGGCTACATACAGTGGTCAGGTGGTTGAATGGGATAAGGCACTGAACTGTGGACTGAACCTACAACCTTCTGCATACACTTGGGATACTATGCCCCAATCTGTTCCAGATGCCAATGGTCAGTATAAGATCGCTTTACCGGGCGTGACCAAGTTTTATTGAAATTAGGCAGAAGGGAAAGGCACTGGACACGAAGCAGAAGAAAGTGTAGTGCCTGATCTGAAAAATAAAAGGGAATAGTTTTGGGATAAACCTCAACTATTCCCTTTCTTTTATTGCCTGTGACTCATGCACCTTCCTTTTTACCATTCCCTCGTGCCTCATGCCTTTTCCCTAATCCCTCGTCCCCTTTAACATTCCCTTGTGCCTCGTGCCTCGTTCCTTTTGCCTTTCCCCTAGTTCCTTATGTCTCTTAGCTACTTATCCGTCCTGAACAAATTAACTGGTAGCCCCTCAGCAGAAAATAAATTGGGCATCGCAGTATTTGTAAAACCAAACCTTACATCCACAGGTTCCTTCACTTCTCTGCTTGATACAAGAACAGTTTTTCCCTCTATCTTAGCCTTAGCCTGAACAAACCTGCCATCAGCTCCGGCAATCATGAAATCAGTAAGTTCACCGCCTTTTGAAACCAGGGTACTAGGTACATCCTTGAATGATACACGGATTGCCCCTTTTTCTACAACATGGGAGGCGTAAACAGGACTCTTATAATGCAGGCCAGGAACACCGTAGGTTTCTCCAAGTACATAACCAGCAAGCCTTGCAGCAACTTCTTTCTTGAGCTTGGGATGAATGTCTTTGATATTGTCTACCAAATCACTTACTACAACCATGCCGGTTTTGGGAAAGGATGCTGCCTGACTTTGTGCTTCCCTCAAAAAGGCGCCATTGATGTGATTGTCGCCAGAAGTATAGGGTGCTATCTGCACAAAATAGAATGGAAACTCAACTCCCCAGGCTTTTCTCCAGCTGTCTATCATGCTGGTAAACAATCTCCTATAGCTGTAATGCGTGGTAACATTACTCTCCCCCTGATACCAGAGAGCTCCGGCAATTCTGAAATTAGTGAGTGGGTAGATCATGGCATTATATGCTTCGCCGCGTATATGAGGCCACCAGGCAGCTGGACTTAACTTTTCTGCAGCAAAGCGCAAATCTGGATCATTAGCTACTACAAGCTCAGGTGTCCACACCTCCGCAGGAGTTCCTCCCCAATTGCTGTTGATCAGTCCAACCGGAAAACCTGTTGTCGCACTTACCTGTTTGCCAAAGAAATACCCTATCGCACTGAAATGAATCATTTCTTCCGGACTGCAAACAACCCATTTTGCTGTTACATCGTCTTGCAATGTTGCAGAAGTGGATTTGGGAACATAAAAAAAACGGATTTTATTATTTGTGGCCTGAGGAGCCTCTTCCTTTGATTGTGGCAAGCCCTGATCGCCACCCCACTCCATGTTACTTTGTCCCCCGCATAACCAAACCTCTCCTATCAACACATCTTCAAGTATAATTTCATTACTGCCTTTGATTCTGATACTGTAGGGTCCTCCAGCAGCAGGTGTTTTGATGTCAGTCATCCACCGCGCCCCTCGGGATGCAGTCACTTTGTATATTACCGTATCCCAGCTAACCGAAATAGTGATGTTTTCTGCAGGAGCAGACCATCCCCAAAGTTTAACACTGGTTTTTTGCTGGAGGACCATGTGTGATCCAATGATTGAAGGCAAGCGAACTGCTGCTGAACTCAGAAAAGATGTGAAAATAAGTAAGGCTGCTATTACGATTTTTTTCATGTGGCAAATATTTTACAACATGAAAATAAGGAATTTATCAGGAGAGAATATCCTTCTTTCTGAATACCCAAATGGAGGCTGCAAGAAATGCAATAATATGGAGCACCAAGATGCCTGCAGAGATCATTACAGCCTTCAGGTTTTCTATCGAACCAATTATTTGTTCATTGTTCTCATTAACAGTAACATCAAAAAAGCCTTTCCAACCCAGCATGTGACTGGTAAAAAGAAATGGCTTTAGGTTACTGAAAATGGGTAAATCGAGTGTATTCAAGATAGTAAACACAATGATAATACTCATGGTTGCCATGATTGGACCAATTGAATTTTCAGCAAAAATGCTCAGGAAAAAGCTCATTGCAGCTACCGTAATCATGGCAAGACAGGCAAAAAGAAATGCAGCCACATATCTCCACAGCACATCTGATGATAAAATCTGTGTTGCCTGGTCACTTTTGAGTATCAACATATCATCCACTCCAAAAACAAGCATGGAAATCCCAAGTGCCCAGATGGCCATCCATAACAAGAGTGCGATGGTATAAATTGAAGTGGCGGTAAATTTAGCCAAAATCAGGTTAGCGCGACTCAATGGCTTTGTGAGGATTACCCTCAGCGTTCCCTGAGCTGCTTCTCCTGAAATCATGTCTCCGGCTACCAATGCAATCAGTAATGGTACGTGAACCAGCAATAACTGTAGTATTATATACGCCATAAGATAACCATTCATCAGGTTACCTTCAATGTCAAATGAATCACTGAAAGATTGGAGTCCGAACTGCATATAGCTGTCACCATCAGCATAAAATCCAAGCTGAATGAGTCCAACAATAGCTGAAACAGCACCAAAAGCTATATAAGTTCTTGGTTTTCTGAAAATTTTAAATAGCTCTATATAAACAATACTGCTAAACTTCATTGCCGGATGTTATGGAAAGAAAATAAGCTTCCAGGGAGTTCATGGAACGCAGACCGGAAACCCCAATCTCACGGTCTACCAAGTATTTTGTAAGCACAGGTACATCTGCCGAGGCAATTTCAATAACAATTTTCTGAAATGGAGAGGGCATTATACCTTTTGACCAAGCAGACTCTTGCAGGAGGCCAACCGCTTTGTTATTATCAGATGTGATCACCTCAAGTGTAACCTGATTAGGGTTCAGCAAATCGTTTACACGACCTTCAACAACTTTCCTTCCTTTATGGATAATCAGCATACTGTCTGCCACTTGTTCTATTTCAGACAAAAGATGGGATGACACAATAACGGTTTTCTTCCTTTCCTTACTAAGTAGGTGGATGAGGTTTCTGATATCAGCTATACCTTGAGGATCCAAACCATTTGTAGGCTCATCCAAGATAATCAGAGATGGGTCATGAACCAGTGCCACAGCAATACCCAAACGTTGCTTCATTCCCTGAGAATATACCCTTACCGGATCGCTTGACCGGCCAGATAATCCAACAAGTTCAAGACAATCTTTGACTGCCTGGCGACTGATATTTTTCCCACTCATTCTTGCGAATAAAGAGAGATTTTCATAACCTGATAGATACTTGTATAAGTCAGGTTTTTCAACAACAGCTCCAACATTACTAAGGATCTCACGCCTACAATTCGACATCGTTTTTCCGAATACTTCTATTGATCCGCCCGAGGGTTTTATCAAAGAAAGCACCATTCTTATGGTTGTGGACTTACCTGCACCATTCTGACCTAGAAAACCATAAACCTCACCCTCCTGTACAGAAAAAGTGAGGTCATCAACAGCTTTAAACTGTCCGAATGTTTTTGAAAGATTTTGAACGTTAACGAGCAAACTTGTTTTTTTTAAGAAGTGAATCCTATTTAAAACACTATCCCGCTAAAATAGTTGGCATTGATAAAAATAAAAAAGTCCGGGCAAGTAACCCGGACCATTTTATAAATCTTTACCAATACGAAAATCGTATGAGTTACTTACTTTTTATATTGTGCCATTAGGCTTGAAGCCAAATCAACCATGGCTTTGATTCCATCTTCAGGAAGGTTACCTTTCTTAAACTCAAGCAAAACCTCAGGTAACTTGTTTTCCATTTCCATCAGGAAATGTTCTTCAAATTCCTTTACTGACTTAACTGGAACATCTTTCAGAAGCCCTTGTGTACCCAGATAAATAATGGCAACCTGCTTCTCAACTGATGCCGGTTGGTACTGGCCCTGTTTAAGGATTTCCACATTACGTGCGCCCTTGTCAATTACAGACTTGGTAGCAGCATCAAGGTCACCACCAAACTTGGAGAATGCTTCCAGCTCACGGTACAAAGCCTGATCCAACTTAAGGGTTCCGGAAACTTTTTTCATTGACTTGATCTGCGCATTACCACCAACACGACTAACTGAGATACCTACGTTAATGGCAGGACGAATACCTG
>JBDLTO010000375.1:0-5024 GCA_039805815.1 Bacteroidota bacterium
TCAATATTCTCATAAGACTGGTAGCCATTGAGTATAAGTTCTGTGCCTTCCTTGTTGCTGAAGAATATCGTAGGAAGTTCCTTGATCTCGAGCTGGTCTGCAAGCACAAGATCATCACGAAATAAAGACTGAGCTTTTCCTTCAAGGTCTCTCAGCAATCTTGCCGCATCTAGTCCCACATCATAGGCTGCAGTATGCAGGTACTCTTTTTTGATGATGTTTTTCTTCTCCAGAAAAACCATTTCCCTTATTCTACGCAGGAACAATACGGCTTTTCCAGTATCCTGAAGCTGAGCAGCTTTAAAGGCAATGGAAGGCGGGTAGGATGAGGGCAGTGGATCTTCAAGCCAGATATCTTTGTTGATGGGCATTTCATATTGAGAACAAACCTGTTCCCAGTGGATGGCCACATCAGATGGTTTTTTTATGCCATTTCTGTTGAAGTTGTCCCAGCTCGGTAATAGTCCCCCCATCTTGTATTCAATGTTTACCAGATGCTCATACTCGAGTTGTAATTTCCGAAGCTGAGGTTGGATAATCCAGCAGGTTGAACAGATTGGATCTGTGAAATACAGGATATTGATTTCCTTTTTAGTGATTCTTCTGATAGCTCTTTCCTGTTTGCTGATCAGCGGGATCATCAGGTCGTCTTCATTCTTAGATTCAGGGTTAAGAAAATCTTTTTTAAGTTCCCTCCCCAAATGAATTTGTTTCGCTATTTGGGTTGACCTCAGCTGGTAGTACCGATAAGATGCAAGTTCTACATCATCATGGTCACCCATAAGGGTTGCAAGCGTGTGAGCATCAACCAACGCATTGGTGGTACCGGCGCTGGTAAAGGGCAGTGATAAATGTGCAGCATCGCCGATGAGCACAACATTTTTTTTGTGAAATGCTGGCAGCAGATCAAAGTCTCTCGTTTGCCAGATATAAGTATCCTCAAATGTTTCCTGCTCGAGCACTTCGTGAACCAGTGCAGGAAAATCTTTTAATATTTCGCTGCAGAACATACCCATGGCTTTTGGACTGGTTTCGTGGATGTCTGTTATTTGCGGGTCATATTGGATATACCAGACCAGCTCAGTTGCTGAGCAGGGAATTAATCCGAATGAGATACTTTTTTTGTGGTGTTGAAATTTTGTGAAGCGGGAACCCATTTGCCTACATAGAGAAGGGCTTTTGAGAAGTCCGAGTACTTCTTTGACTTCTGTTTTACTGAACGCTGTTTCACCAAATAGTTGCTCTCGAACTTTGGAGTGGCAGCCATCGGCTCCAATAAAGAAATCACCATATTCGATGGTGCCGTTTTTGAAAACGGCAGCGGTTGCTATTTCATCCTCGTATAGAAAATGAGAAAACTCCCTATCTCTTTTTATCTGACTTGCAGGATAAATATGTTCGAGACATTCAACAATATCTTTTCTTTTGATGCATTGCCAGGGGTCGAGTTTCTGAAATTTAACTTCCTCATCAGAAGGTTTGCGCAGGCTGAAGCGGTCGATAAAGACCCCCGGTAATTTAGCGGTTTCTTCACCTTCCATCATGGTTTGGAGGATGGAGACACCTTCAGCGTGCATGAGAAATGCATTGCCCTTAGTGGGTGTAGTTGCATCTCTTTCGCCGATGACTGTTTCAAAGCCTTTTTTGTTGAGGAGAATACCCATTGCCAGACCGGCAATGCCTCCACCTAAGATGACAGTTTTCATGGATTCAGGGTTTTGGTAATATTTTCTATTGCATGTTGCAGTATTGAAGATGAAGTTGCAAAGCTCAAACGGATATAACCATTAGCACCGGTTCCAAACCATGCTGGTAGTCCGGGTACCACAGCCACTTTAGCCTCATTGAGCAACAATTGGTGCATTTGTTCGCTTGAAATTCCTGTTCCGCGTATGTCTGCAAATGCCACATAACAGCCTTCAGGAGGAATACAGTTAATCCCGGGAATTTTTTGTAAACCATTTACAACAAGAGACCTCATTTGATGCAGGTGATCAAGGAACATGGCCAGCCAGTCACCGCATTGTGTGAGTGCGGCATGCGCAGCCACCTGTCCTATTATGTTACAACCTTCTACTGTTGATTGATGCTCGGTATGTTTATACAGGTTATTGAAGGTTTTTTTATCAGGAGCCAGAACAGCACCTATACGCAATCCTGCCAATCCAAATGATTTGCTGAATCCCGTTACGGTAATTGTTCTGTTGAAAATTTCCTGATGTATTGAAGCGATGGGTGTGAAGGACCGGTTATCAAAAACGATATCGCTCCATATTTCATCAGAAAGTATGGTGAGGTTATATTTGATTGCCAGTTCAGCCAGCTTGTTTAATTCCCGGTGAGTGAATACTTTTCCTATAGGGTTAAGTGGGTTGCAGAGACAGATCAGTTTTGTTTTTTTAGTGATCAGGACTTCCATTCTGGAAAAGTCTGTTTCGATCATGGAAGGTGACACTGCGAATGGAATGGTAACTGCACCTGCAGCTTCAGCAGCATGTTTGAAGAGGAAGTCGACCGGATCAAAGATGATGACTTCATCACCAACATTCAATATGGTTTTGCAAACAAGATGAATACCGAAAGCTGCGCTGTTAACCGGTAGTACATTTTCAGGGCAGTATGGCGTATGGTATTGTGTTACATATTTTGATGCAAGCGCTGATTTGAGGGGATGATATCCCAGTGGATCGTTGTAGGAAAAGTAACCATCTATTGTGTATTTGATGATGGCTTCTTTTATTGCGGGTGCTATGGGGAAGTCAGGGTCTGCAGCAGTAAGCGGGATTACATCTGCAGGAACGGATGCCCAGCGGAGGTTGAATGCACGCGATTGGAGCAAGGGTATGTCTATTGCCTGGTTTTCAAACATGGATAAGGATTGGACCTTTAATCTAAACACCAGTTTTGAAAAATGCCAATTATCCTGCAGTAATTTTTCGCAGAATAAGTGGAAATACGTAAGGAGGAGGGAAGAGGGAAGAGGGACGAGTGATCAGTTACGAGCTTGCCTGCCGAAGGCAGGGGAAATGGCATTAGGCTCAATGTATAAGGCACTAGGCACAGGGCACAAGGTATAAGGCACAATTCTACATTAAAGCTGCAGCCAGCTTAATCACTACCTGCAATTCAACCCCATGTTTTGTAGCAATTTCTTCATGCGATAATTCTCTCTTTTGAAGTTCTTTGATTATAATGACTGATAGATCCATACCTTCTTCACGTCCTTTTTCAATACCCCGCTCCTCACCAATTTCAACTCCTTCTTCAAACCCTTTATCAAAACTTTCAATACGTGTCTGATTGATGTCTGCAACGGCAAAGAGGTGGTTATCGTAAGCAATCTGTTGTTCAAGGGAGAAGTTAGACCGGTCTAAAATCTCAACAGCTTTCATCAGATTGGGGTAAACTGAAATGTCGAATTTTTGCATGGTGATGAGTTTTTCAGGTTCGGCTAAAAATGTCATCCAGCGATCCACTGGATTATCCATGTTAAAATTATCCATTTTTCTTCTTTTCCCCAACTCTATGAGTCGCATGGACAGTCCGTCTATTTTGATGTCAGGATTTCCTTCATGTCTGAATGAAAAAGAATGCAACCAGTCGGGCACTTTGGAGAGTATTTCATAATCCAAAATCGTTAACAGAAACACCGGATTGCTTGATGCGTAGTTTACGCCAGCATTAAACTGTTGTGCATAAGCCTTGCAGGCATAGAGCAATTGTCTGTTGAAAAAGCCATCGTGATGTATTACCTGCATCTCCAAGATAAAGTGTTGGTTGTTGGTATCGGTGCAACGGATATCTACCACAGAAACTTTTCCGTCTCTGTTATCAGGTAGCATTTCCTGTTTGAGGTAGGTGATATCTACAACTGGCTGCGGCGGACTGACAAATAGGTTAATAAATTCAATCGTAATCTCCTTTTCCTGTCCGAATATTCTTTTGAAAACAATGTCTGCCGTGGGTTTGAGTAGGTCTCTTTTCATCAGACAAAGTTGCACAGACACTCAAGTTTAATAAGGTGTAAAAAACCAGGATAATCGGAGATTTTAACGATGTAAAGAGGGTGAAAAGGCAAAAGGAACGAGCCGGGAAGGCACGCTTAACCCTAACCGCTCAATTTAAATAAGCTTGTAACAATTAGTTTATCTATCATTTGCTTTTCGACAATTCCTTCAATAATTGCCACTGGTTGTTGATAGTTTCTTTTAGGAATGAAATTTCCTGTCGGAGTTGTTCGATCAATTGGTCGTCATTTGCATTGCTATAGCCTGGTTGGCTGTCTTCTTCCAGTGTGATGCCTGCTTCCAAATCGTCAGGCGTTGTTTTCAGGATGCCCGCAATCTCTTGTAGGGTGTACTTGTTGACCTTTCCGGTGCGCTCCAAAAAGGACACCAGCGAACGGGTTTTCCCCAAAGCTTCAGCCAGTTCTTCCTGGGTCATTCCCCGAAAAGCCCGCAGCCTTTTGATCTTTTCCCCCAAGTGTTCTTTTTGTTTTTTCACACTTGCAAGTGACACATATTTTTAATTTCAATATGATAGTAAATTGTCAAAATGATAGTAAATTTGAATTATCCTATCAGATAACACCGTATAAATGATATTTAAAAGGGCAATAGATTACTTGCTTAAAAACAGGTCACGCAAAATAACTTTTTCATTTTTGTTAATGAGTAGTTCAGTAATTGCCCAAAATAATACTGAAGTAGATTCTGAATCATTAGACATCAAGAATTCAATTACAGCTGGTAAGGATTATATCTCAGTATATCAAAAATATATAAGTGGAATTAGAGGGAATCATTGTCCTATGTACCCGAGTTGCTCAGAATATGCAGTTTCTGAAATTAATAAAAAGGGAATGCTGCAAGGGACAATTTCTGGAATGGATAGATTGCTTAGATGTTCTCATGAACAGTCATATTATGCAAAAATTTATACATCAAACGGTTTCAAGATATTAGACACTGGTGATAAAGTACTTGACAAAAAGCTAACATATAAAAGTGATACAAAAAGTTTTC
>JBDLTO010000376.1:0-13423 GCA_039805815.1 Bacteroidota bacterium
AAAGGTATAAACAAAACCTGGAGGCTGAAATCCCTGAAGTGGATGCATATTTTGGTACAATGGAATTACCCGGACTGCTTGCTGTACTCAATGCAGATTATAAATCTGAATTGGTTGGCGAAAGGTTACTCAGCACGCCATCCCATTATGCTTACATGAAGATTAGTGAAGGTTGTAACCGAACCTGTTCTTTTTGCGCAATTCCTCTCATGCGGGGTGGTCATCGCAGTAAGCCTATGGAGGAACTGATTTCAGAAGCCGAGAAACTGGTAAAGTCAGGGGTAAAGGAAATCATGCTTATTGCGCAGGAACTTACTTATTACGGGCTGGATATTTACAAAACCCGGATGTTGCCTGAATTGTTGCGCAATTTGGCAAGGATTGAAGGTTTGGAATGGATTCGATTGCATTATGCCTATCCATCAAAGTTTCCGCTTGAAATTATTGATGTCATGAAGGAGGAACCAAAAATCTGCAATTACTTGGATATGCCCTTGCAACATGCATCAGACAGGATGTTGGATGCCATGAAAAGGCAGATCACTAGAAAAGAAATGACTGAACTAATCCATGAAATCAGGTCGAGGATTCCAGGAATATGCTTGCGGACAACCCTTATTGCCGGTTTTCCGGGTGAAACAAGGGAGGATGTGGAAGAAGTAAAGGATTTCCTTGCAGAAATAAAGTTTGACAGGGTTGGCGTGTTTACTTACTCACACGAAGAAGATACCTCCGCCCATGCCTTAGAAGACTCCCTTTCCCCGGAAGAAAAAGAAGAACGGGCGCAGGAAATTATTGCCTTTCAGCAAGACATAAGCCTTGAGAAAAACCAGGAAAAACTTGGACAGGTTTTAAAAGTTATAGTCGATAAAAAAGAAGCGGGCAGGTATATCGGACGGACTGAATTTGACAGTGTTGAAGTAGATAATGAAGTGATAATTATTACAGATAAAAAACTAAAACCCGGTGATTTTGTTAATGTACGCATAACCAAAGCCTATGATTACGACCTGGAAGGGGAAGTGGTTGGGTGAAAATGAGAGAAGAGGGATGAGGTAAGAGGGAGGAGGGACAAGGGACAAGGGACAAGGGACAAGGGAAGAGGGATTAGGCACAAGGCACAAGGCAAAAGACAAAGGCACAAAACTAAACTTTCAACTGTTTTTATCTAAATATGGAAACATCTTGCAGATACATAGATTATGAACAAACCGGAATGTTTTCCAGGTTAATCAGTGACTATCTTCAAGGTGAAAGTTTTATAAACGGATTTTCAGCCCATCAACCTGATGTAGAAGGTGTAAAGAGCGCAATTGCTGCCAGAAAATTATTCAAAACAGATAGAAAGCTCATTCAAGCTGCATTTGAAGAAAGCTATGAAACGGAAGATCCTTCAGCGCGCCAATCCAGTAACATGGTATTGCTTTCCTCCGAAAATACTTTCACCATTTGTACGGCACATCAGCCCAATATCTTTACCGGTTATCTTTATTTCATTTACAAGACAGCACATACAATTGCATTGTCCCGGAAGCTAAAAGCTGAACTGCCTCAGTATGATTTTGTTCCCGTCTTTTATATTGGGAGTGAAGATAATGACTTGGACGAGCTTTCCAAGTTTAGAATCAATGGCAAAGCATTTCGGTGGGAAACCAGTCAGACCGGTGCTGTGGGCAGGATGCAAGCTGATAAGGGTGTAGCTGAACTGATTAATGTCATTGAAGCCGAGCTTGGACATTTACCGCAAGCTCTGAAACTCATCACCCTGCTGAAAAAAGCTTATGGCAATGGTCGAACCATGGCGGAGGGTATTTTTACTTTGTTAAACAGCCTGTTCAGGGAAGAAGGCCTGCTTGTCTTACAACCAGACAAGGCGTCGCTAAAGCAAGCATATCGTAAAGTAATGCGGGAAGATCTGCTTGATCAGGTTGCAGATAAGATAGTTGGTGAAACAGGTAAACGCCTCGAAACAAGATATAAACTTCAAGTTAATTCAAGACCTGTTAATCTTTTTTACCTGAGGGATGGCATCCGCAACAGGATTGATAAAAGGGGAAACCAGTATGCTGTAGATGGAACCGTAATCCGATTCAGTGAAGCAGAAATTCTGGCGGAGTTGGAAACTAATCCGGAAAGGTTCAGTCCGAATGTAATCCTCAGGGGGCTTTATCAGGAAACCATTTTACCTAATATCATCTTTGTAGGTGGCGGTTCTGAGGTCGCTTATTGGATGCAATTGAAAGACTTATTTGACCACTATCAGACGCCATTTCCTGTACTTGTTTTACGTAATAGTTTCACCATTATGGATGCTAACCTTGCACACAAAATGAATGAACTGGAAATCAGTGATGCAGATTTGTTCAAGGAGGAGACAATCCTGGCCAATGAAATGGTTCAGCGCTGGTCTGGTTCAAACATCAACCTTCAAAATGAGGAGAAGGATAGCCGGCTCTTGTTTGCCCAACTTAAAAAGCGGGCAGGAGATGTTGACAAAACATTGACACAGCATGTTCATGCTTTGGAAATTTTCCATTTGAAAAAACTCGAATCACTCGAGAAAAAAATGCTGAAGGCGGAACGCAAAAAGCAGGCAACAGGATTGCAGCGAATTTGGAAACTCCGTGAAGACCTATTTCCCAATCATAACCTGCAAGAGCGGGTTGAAAACTTTATGCCTTATTATGCAAGATACGGTCAAGACTTTATCGGTGCCATTCTGAATCACTCACTGGCGCTTGAGCATAAATTTGGGATGTTGATAATTGCTTGATTCTACCCAAAACTACCCAGGATCAATAGGCTCCCTTGTCTTCTGATGGAACAGAGGTGATGTTATTTTTACCGTCGCCTCCCCAAGCATCGATAATAGATACCGTAGCAGTTGCTCCTATGCGTGTGGCACCTGCATCAATAGCTGCAAGCATATCCTTTAATGTGCGAATACCTCCAGCAGCTTTAACCTGAACATCTGCACCGCAATGTGCACGCATTAAACGGAGGTCATTGAGTGTTGCCCCTTTAGTCTGAAAAAAACCATTATCTTGTTTCACATAGCCATAACCTGTAGATGTTTTTACAAAGGCCACGTGAAGTTTAGTGCAAATCTCGCAAAGCTTTATTTTGTGGGAATCTTCAAGGTAGTCATTTTCAAAGATCACTTTTAATATGGCATTATGCTGCAGAGCGGAATGCATGATCTGTTCAATTTCATTTTCAACATAAGCCCAATCTTCACCCAGCACTTTCCCAATATTGACCACCATGTCAATTTCAGTTGCACCATTCCTGCATGCTTCAATGGTTTCAATCACCTTTAGGTCTGTTGTATTACTTCCGTGGGGAAAACCAATGACTGTGCAAACGCCAATTCCTGTACCATCTAAAATCTGAGCTGCTCTCGCAACAGCATAAGGTTTGATGCAGACAGTAGCTGTGCCATAGGCGATCGCTATTCTGCACCCCTCGTCCAAATCTGCATCAGTCATGGTTGGATGCAAAATGGAATGATCTATATATTTTGCTAATTCCGTTGCTGTCATCATATTGGATTTTTTACACTACCCCATCTCAAGCTTATCAAGCCTCTTCCCGTAATACATGTCCTGTCAGGTGAATAAATACATCTTCAAGGTTTGCACTTTTTGAAGCTTTTTCTTTTTCAAAACCAGAACTAATAAGCTGGTCAATGAGGTTCCCTGGTTGATCAAGTGCAATTATTTTGCCTGCATCCATGATTGCAACACGGTCACACAAGAATTCTGCCTCGTCCATATAATGGGTGGTTATGATAATAGTGGTACCCTGAGAACGTATTTCCCTGATGAGCTCCCATAAGTTTCTTCTGGCCTGAGGGTCTAATCCTGTAGTAGGTTCATCAAGAAATATAATCTTTGGATCATTGATCAGTGTGGTGGCAATTGAAAAACGTTGTTTTTGTCCGCCGCTGAGAGATTTATACAATGATTTGGCTTTGTCTTCCAGATTTACTTTGGATAGTAATTCCATTGGATTCACATCTCTGTTGTATAGTCCACCAAAAAGCTTTATCAGTTCTACAAGTTTAAGGCCTGGATAAAATCCGGATGTTTGTAGTTGAACGCCAATGATTTGCTTGATGTCATCCTGTTGTTTATCCAGGTTTAATCCTGCTATGGTTACATCTCCTGAAGTCTTGCTGCGGAGGGTTTCCATGATTTCAAGTGTAGTGGATTTACCTGCACCGTTGGGTCCAAGTAGTCCAAAGATTTCACCTTCTTGAACTTCAAAGGAAATACCTTTAACGGCTTCGAAATTACCGTAAGACTTCTTTAGATTGGAAACCCTGATTATAACAGAATTATTTTCGTGTGTCATGTTGTAACGCAAAGGTATTAAATAAAAAGGGCCTGTTCAATCAATAGAAAACATAATCGCCTTTTGGCGTAATGGCCACTACGGGTATTTTTTTTGTATTTTCAAAGATATCATATGCCTTACGCAGGTTGTGTTCAAAAGGTTTCAGTGTTGGATCTGATTCAAAAACTTTTTCAAGGTATTCTGCACTGCGTGTTTCTTTGAAACGGGCAGGGAAAATATGTACAGGTATGAACTCTTGTCCTGCAGCCCTTGCATGTGAGCTCAAAACATACAGTTCTTCTATCTGGGGGTCGGTGATGGGAATACACCCTACGGTAACACAGCTTCCGTGAATATATATCTCACTGCCTGGCCTCACAGAATCAGACAATATCCTGTCTGAAGGATTCGGATAGTTGAGCCCAAGTGAAAGGTGGTAAGTGCTGTTTGCGTTGAATTCATTGATGTAGTAGATGCCTTCAGGAACTTGATAGTCTCCTTCCATTCGCTTTGGCCCCATTGTTCCTGCCAGTGCGCAAATGCGGTATGTTTTGAAATGCGTGAATGTATCATGCATATTTTGCCTCACCCACACTTCAAGGTTGCTGTTGTATTTAAATGACCTCAGGTACATGCTTTTTGCAGGCCAAACGAGGTTTTTAGCTGCAAATTGCTTTTTTAATTCATCCTCCCTGTTATCGAATGCCCTGGCAACGCGAACAAAATTCTTCTGGTAGCTGACAAAGGATTGCTGTCCTTTTACAACCTGTATCATGCAAACTAAGACAACTAGAAAAGAACGCATTGTTACAAATTTTTTGCCCTGATTTTTCAACGGATATTAATTCAGCTTATAAAGGTCTCAATATTACAAATAAGTTCAGGATATTTGTACTTCAGGTAACAAAATTAGCAAGGTTTATGGTTAAAGTGGGTATACTTGGGGGCGGACAATTGGGCAGGATGCTGCTGCAGGCATCTGCCAATTATCAGGTTGAAGTGCATGTGATGGAGAATGATCCCGAATGCCCTGCTGCTGCACTCTCATCGAATTTCAAAATGGGGGATATCAGAAATTTTGATGATGTGGTTTCTTTTGGAAAGACATTGGATGTGTTGACGATTGAAATAGAAAATGTGAATACAGCTGCTTTGTATGCATTGATTGACCAGGGTGTCAAAGTCATCCCACATCCAGATGCTTTGCAAACCATCAAAAATAAAATCACCCAGAAACAGTATTACACTGCACAGGGCATAAAAACAGCTGATTACCTGATCACAAATACCCTTGCCGAAATTGAAACCCATGCGCATTTCCTGCCAGCGGTGCAAAAGTTGGCTACTGGCGGATATGATGGGAAGGGCGTTCAGGTCCTTAGAACGCTTACAGACCTGCAAAAAGGATTTGATGCCCCGGCTGTCCTTGAAAAAATGATTGATATCGACAAGGAAATAGCTGTAACCATAGCAGTGGGTGCAGATGGTCAGCAGATTGCATATCCTCCGGTAGAAATGATTTTCGATCCTGAACTCAACCTGCTGGATCTGCAGGTTTGTCCGGCTAATATCTCTGACTCAGCTGCTGAAAGTGCAGTGGCACTCGCCATGAGGGTAGCAGCAAATTTTAAATCACCCGGACTCTTTGCCGTTGAGATGTTTGTAGACAAGGCTGGTGATGTATGGGTCAATGAAACTGCACCTCGTGTGCATAATTCCGGACACCATACTATTGAAGCACATTACAGCTCTCAGTTTGATATGCTATGGCGAATTATCCTTGGTTATCCACTCGGAAATACTGAAATGATTATGCCTTCAGTAATGCTCAATATTCTTGGCGCTCCTGGTTACAAAGGGTTGGCTATTGAAGAGAACCTGGATAAGGTACTTGCTATGCCGGATGTTTTTATTCACCTTTACGGCAAAAGAGAAACCAAACCAGGCAGGAAGATGGGACATGCCACCATTCTGGGGCAAAATAAACCAGAGATGCTTGAAAAAGCATCCCAAATAAAAAAGTCTTTCGCAATCATCGGTAACGAAACTTTACAATAAATCAAAATGCCTGTAAAAACCAAATCTGTTATCAAAAAACCCATTGTAAGTATCATCATGGGTAGCGACAGTGATTTGCCGGTAATGAAGCCAGCTGCAGAATTTTTAACTGAATTAGGAATTCCTTTTGAGCTAACCGTAGTTTCTGCTCACAGAACACCAGATAGGCTAATGAAGTTTGCTTCAACCGCAGTGAAAAGAGGCATTAAGGTGATTATTGCAGGAGCTGGCGGGGCTGCGCACCTTCCTGGTATGGTAGCATCTGTAACCACACTGCCGGTTATTGGAGTTCCCGTAAAATCTTCCAATTCAATCGATGGGTGGGATTCTGTTCTTTCAATCTTGCAGATGCCCAATGGTATTCCAGTTGCTACTGTTGCACTCAATGGTGCCAAGAATGCCGGTATTCTGGCTGCATCCATGCTTTCCATGCACAATAAGGTAATTGAGAGAAAACTTCTTGCTTTCAAAGTAAGCATGAGAAAAGAAGTTGAAAAGAAAGTTAAAAACCTCAAAACCCTCGGTTTTGCAAATGGTTTTGATGTCTAAAAATTAATAAACTATGATCATGAAGAAATCAATGCTGATTTTATTTTTCGCCTCCTGCGCTTTGTCTATTTCGGCTCAAACAAAACCGGTTGCCAAGCCTGCGGTGAAACCAACTGCTGCTACACCTGCAAAAGCTGTTTCCAAACCAGGGGCGCCAACGTCAAAGCCGCCATTGAAAAAAACTGCTCCGGCAGCAACCGCTCCGGTCTTGAAAAATGCAGCAGATTCCATGAGTTATGCTATTGGTATGCTGGATGGTAATTTTTTCAAATCACAGGGAATTGAAATGGTCAATCCGTCCTCCCTTTCCCAGGGTTTCGCCGATGTTATGAAGGGAAACACCCTTTTTACTCCTGAGCAGGCCGATGCTATCGTCCGCAACCAGATGCAAAAGCTTTCAGTTAAAAAAATTCTTCCCAATGTGGAAGCCTGCAATAATTTCCTTGCTGAAAATGCCAAAAAGCCGGGTGTTATCCAAACAGCAAGCGGTTTGCAGTATGAAATTCTCCAGCTGGGTACTGGTCCCAAACCCGCTGATACCAATGTGGTAAAAGTCCATTACGAAGGGTTTCTGCTCAGTGGAAAGAAATTTGACAGTTCAAGAGACAGGGGAGAGCCTGCTCAATTTCAGTTGAATGGTGTGATCAGGGGTTGGACTGAAGGTGTACAGCTTATGCCTGTAGGATCAAAATTTAAATTCTATATTCCCTATCAATTGGGATATGGTGAGCAGGGCGCAGGAGCTGATATTCCCGGCGGTTCATTGTTGATTTTCGAAGTTGAATTACTTGATATCGTTAAAAATTAAACACAATGGATATCAGATATCCCATCGGGAGATATGTAGTTCCGGCCTTTTCTGACAATGAAAAGGAAGCTAGACTGTCTGACATCATGTTTCTTCCGCGTATGTTGGAATACGCTGTACTTAACCTGAATGATGATCAGTTGCATGTACCTTACCGGGAAGGCGGCTGGACGATCAATGAAATCGTTCATCATGTGGCTGATTCGCATATGAACGCATTTATCCGTTTCAAGCTTGGCTTAACGGAAGACAATCCGGTTATCAAGCCTTATCACCAGGAGGCTTGGAGTAAAACAGCTGATGTGAGGAGTGTGCCAATCAATATGTCCGTTACGCTACTTCATTCCCTCCACCACCGTTGGTATGAACTGTTGAAATCCCTGGAGGATAGCCATTGGGAGCGGACGGTCTACCATCCCGAACAAAAACGGGAGATGACCCTATGGGAACTGCTTGCCATTTATTCCTGGCATGGAAAGCACCATGTGGCCCATATAACGGGACTAAGAGAGCAGATGGGCTGGTGATTATTAACACAAGCAAAGTCTGTTTATGGATGTTAAGCATGATTTTCCGCTTACTGGATTGAACAGTTTTGGCATCGCAGTCAATGCTGCATTGTTTATCTCTCTTCGGAATGAAGCTGAACTTCCTGAGATATTCAATGAATATACCAGAGAAAATAGACCAATACTGGTTATGGGGGGCGGTAGTAATATCCTGTTTACTAAAGATTTCAATGGACTTGTCATACACAATGAAATTGCCGGGATTGATTGTCTGGAGGAAACAGCTGATTACGTGCTTGTAAAAGCTGGAGCCGGTGTTAATTGGCATCATTTTGTCATGCAGTGTGTGGATAAGGGTTGGGGTGGAATTGAAAATCTGTCGCTCATCCCAGGAACAGTTGGTGCTGCCCCAGTTCAGAATATAGGTGCATACGGTGTTGAGCTTGCAGATACCTTGTTTTCCTTACGGGCATGGGATATTGCAGAAAAATGCTTTGTTGAATTTACTGCTGAACAATGTGAATTTGGATACAGGCAGAGTATTTTTAAGCAAAAACTCAGTGGGCGAATGGTAATTGTATCTGCAACATTTCGCCTGTCAAAAACGCCCGGATTACAACTTGGTTACGGCGCAATCCAGGATTGGTTGAATCAACAAAACATAGCATTCCCTACCATAAAAGATGTTTCCAATGCCGTAATGGCTATCAGAAGGTCTAAGTTGCCAGACCCTAAAGTACTTGGAAATGCAGGAAGTTTTTTTAAGAATCCCTGGGTTAGTGATGATTTTTTTCAGCAATTAAAAAAAAATTACCCTGAAATAGTCGCATTCCCGGAACAAGGCGGATTCAAACTTGCTGCAGGTTGGTTAATAGAACAATGTGGATGGAAAGGGTTTCGTGATGGTGATACAGGCTGTCATTCCCGCCAGGCCTTGGTCCTGGTTAATTACGGAGGGGCATCCGGAAAAAACATTGTTGACCTGGCAATGCGTGTTCAGGAATCTGTTCAAACAAAATTTGGTGTAACCCTGATGCCTGAGGTGAATATAATTTAACGTTATCTCAACCACAACCCCTTTCCGGTGTTATCAACTTTGGCTTAACTTCACCAAATATCCAAATTTACCCCATGAAGGGCTATAGTTTCTCAAAATTTATTCCGGGGAATCCGGGTGGCTCTGGCTTCGACAAGATGTTTGATGCCTTCATGCAATTGCTCAATTATACCAATGGTGATGCAGCTGAGGCTTTAAGTTGGTTGACGCAGTTGGATAAAGAATACAATTTCAGTACTCCTCAATATGGGATTGGTGACTTCATAGACGACCTGAAACAAAAAGGTTATATCGATGAAGACAATCAAAAAGGAGAAATTAAAATCACCCCCAAAACGGAGCAGGGTATCCGTAAACGGTCCTTGGATGAGATTTTCGGTAGACTGAAAAAATCCAGAAAAGGTAATCATACCACTTACAGAAGCGGACAGGGTGACGAGGCCAACTCAGAATCACGTCCCTTTCAGTTTGGTGATGTGCTCGATCAAATCGACTTTGTTAGCTCCATCCGCAACTCGCAGATCAGCGGGGGCATAGATTCGTTCAATCTCCGCGAAGAAGATCTTGAAATCAGGGAAAATGATTTCAAAACGCAGACTTCCACAGTTTTGATGATTGATATTTCCCACTCCATGATTCTTTACGGGGAAGACAGGATCACACCAGCCAAAAAAGTAGCCATGGCGCTGAGTGAGTTAATCAAAACCAAGTACCCGAAAGACACCCTTGATATTGTGGTTTTTGGCAATGACGCATGGCCAATTGAAGTCAAAGACCTTCCCTACCTGCAGGTTGGTCCTTACCATACCAATACAGTAGCCGGACTTGAACTTGCCATGGATATCCTGCGCAGAAGAAAGAATGCCAATAAACAAATTTTCATGATCACAGACGGGAAGCCAACCTGTCTGAAAGAGGGTAAGAAATACTACAAAAATGCATTCGGGTTAGACCGTAAAATTACCGGCAGGTGCTTGAATCTGGCAACACAGTGCAAGAAACTCAAAATTAAAATAACCACTTTCATGATTACAAGTGACCCATACTTACAGAGTTTTGTGCGTGCTTTTACTGAATGTAACAATGGGAAAGCCTTTTACGCATCTCTTGATGATTTAGGAAGTTTTGTTTTTGATGATTTTGAAAAAGGAAAGAAGAAGGTTATTTAGAGGGTAGGGGCACAAGGCACGAGGTTAGTGGCAAAGCCAACCACCCCGGCTCTGCGAGCCACCCCTCCTATCCCAAACGCTCGCTATGCTTGGTCTGGGCAGGAGGGGAATTTAAAAAATAATGGGAAGGGTTAGAAAAATATAAAATCAACTATGACAACAATAACTACACTCGGTGAATTGAAAGCTTCTGGGTATAAATCCAGGAGCATTAAAGAAGAAATGCGGGAAAACCTTATCAGGAAAATGCAGGCTGGTGAAGAACGTTTTCCCGGTATTATCGGGTATGAGGATACAGTTATTCCTGATACGGAGAGAGCTATCCTTTCCCGGCACAACATGTTGTTTCTGGGATTACGGGGACAGGCTAAAACCCGTATGGCTAGGCTGATGACCGATTTATTGGATGAATATATTCCCTTTATATCCGGTAGTGATATCCATGATGATCCATTTCTGCCAATCTCAGGTTATGGTAGAAAACAAGTTGAATCGATGGGGGATGAAACTCCCATTGAATGGTTGCACCGCAGCGAAAGGTATGGCGAAAAATTAGCCACGCCTGATGTGTCTGTTGCAGACCTGATTGGTGATATCGATCCTGTTAAAGCAGCCAACTTAAAATTGAATTTTTCCGATGAGCGTGTCATCCATTATGGCATTATTCCCCGCAGTAATCGCTGTATTTTTGTGATTAATGAACTGCCAGACCTGCAAGCACGTATTCAGGTCGCACTTTTCAATATCTTACAAGAAGGAGATATTCAGATCAGGGGATTTAAGTTGCGCATGCCATTGGACATTGTTTTTGTATTTACCGCTAATCCGGAAGATTATACGAACAGGGGGTCAATTGTAACACCGCTTAAAGACAGGATTGAAAGCCAGATACTAACTCATTATCCCAAATCAATAGAGTCTGCATTGACTATCACTGCCCAGGAGGCTGCAATTCATTACAGCCAGGAAAAAATGGTTGATCAGAGTGACTTGATTGCCCGGATTATTGAGCAAATAGCTTTTGAAGCAAGGTCCAGTGAGTTTGTTGACCAAAAGAGTGGTGTTTCGGCAAGGCTCACAATAGCTGCACTGGAAAACGCATACAGCGCTGCAGAACGCAGGGCGCTTATCAATAAGGAAAAAAGTACACAAATCTGGATGAGTGACCTGCAGGGTATCATCCCTGCTATTACAGGGAAGATTGAATTGGTTTATGAAGGGGAACAGGAAGGTCCGTATCAAGTTAGCGTAAACTTACTGGAACGTTCGATTCGCAGTGTATTTGTGCAATATTTCCCAGATCCGGAAGGATTCAGGAAAAAGAGAAGCAAGGATGCGCCTGTTCAAAGTCCATACCGCAATATAACCCAGTGGTTTGATCTTGGAAACAGAGTGGACATGCTTTTGCACCTGAAAGACAGTGAGCGGGTTAAATTGTTGCAGACTGTTGATGGATTATCAGAACTGGTTTTGGAGCATTACCCCAAGGCTTCTGGTAAACACAAAGGACTGCTGATGGAATTGGTTTTATACGGATTGAGTGCATATTCACTGATCAGTAAGAAGATATTGGCTGAAAAGGTGGAATTCCGAGACCTGATGGGTAGCATGTTTACTGCAGAAGAGTCCGAGTAAAATCAATTGAAATAAAAAAGGGGTGTACCAATTTCTTCATGGTACACCCCTTTTAATGTTCTTTAATCCTCTTTATTTGTTCATTGCTTCCAGACCACGCATATATTCCTGAATGATGATTGCCTGACGGATTTCAAGGAACACTTGCCTTTGTTCATTGGACAGGTTATCTGCCTTGTTGGACATGATATCTTGCACGCCCTGTGCCAATTCTGCAACAGACATTTTACCAAGGTATGCGTAGTAAGCAAGTTGCTCTTCAATATCCTTTTTCAGTGCAGTACCAACCTTTTCTGCCAGTTTTTTATCCCCGGCTTTATAAGCAGCTTCAAGGAACTGCACAGTAGCGGTATTGTGCTGGTTTTGTCTGCTTACCATGGCGTAGGGGAAATTTTCTGTCAGCATATTTTTGTCTGCAAGGTTCAGCAATTCCTTTGCTTTTGCTGTATCACCTTCCAAAGCCAATTGATTAGCTGCTTCAGCAAATGTTTGTCTGATCCCAATGAGATGTCTTCTGTTTTCTTCATCAAAATAAACGCCTGGGATATTGACACTGCCATACGCGAATTTATTCTTAAGTGCTTCATAGGAAGCTCTGCTGTTATGCATGTTTTGTCCTTCAACAGGAACAAGTCTGAAACACTGCCCTTCAGCCCTGAGGTGTTTGGTAAAGCCAAGTTCGCCAAATGGAGAGGTGAAATATATCGGTCTACCCCATTTGTTTGCAGCAATGATGTTCAGTACCGCCATGTCATTTTTAAGGAGGATATCTTTGGGGATTTCAAAGCGGATTTCTGTGGTTACCTGGTCTCCCGGTTCAATTGTTCCATTTTTCCTTACCAATGCAGTATCAACAGGTACACTTACTTTTTTTACAGGCAGGTAGTTCATGTAGCTGCCATCCTGCATCTGAACCTGAGCAGATTGATCATCGCTTCCTATGAAATCATGCATAAGGCTGTAGAGATCAACATACCTGTTCTGGTCAGTGATGCCAGCTCTTTCAAAGAAGCGGACGTAGTCGCGTTTACCTCCTTCGATTTGTTCCTGACTCCAGATCACATCAATAGGGGCACTTTCATTGACTTTATATCTCATCTGGTTGATATACCAATCAATGCCGAGGAGGGAATAGTTTATAACCCGAACATCTTTTCTGATGCCTTCTACTTCCTGTGCGTACCAAAGTGGATAAGTATCATTATCACCGAATGAGAAAAGTATAGCATTGGGTGCGCAACTCTCGAGGTAGTTTTTAGCAAGATCTCTTGCCAGTTGTTTCTTGCTCCTGTCATGGTCG
>JBDLTO010000377.1:0-5102 GCA_039805815.1 Bacteroidota bacterium
CAAATCAACGTTGGTAGACTTGATAGGTTTGAGGTTTGGATTACCCGTACTTAATTCTTGATCACTGGGTAGCACATTGAAATATGGAACAAGATCATAATACTTTGGACGAGCAATACCAGTTGTAAGGGCTGCTCTCCAAATCATGTTATCTGAAGCAGCATACCTAAAGTTAACACTAGGCAATACATTCAAATAGCTATTTTTTAATTTAGCTTGACCTTTAAGTGTCTCCTCATCTTCAACAATATTACCTGTATAGTTCAAAGAAGTATTTTCCAAACGAATACCAGCAACCATGGTAAGTTTATCTGAAAACTCTTGGTTCAACTGTAAATAACCAGCAGTAATAGTTTCTTTAGCTTTATAATTTCCAGCAAGGTATTCTGCAGGAGCATCTGCTTCTTTAAAAGATGAAGCATCTTTCAAATTTAATCCTCCTAAATAATTAGGATCTACAAAGTCTCCTATTTTGTATTTGCTACCTGCATAAAAATTTGAGACATCTTGATTCTTTAAACCAAGTAAGCTAATATTGGCAAAATTTGCTGCCATTGCACCTGTAGGACCGTATTCAAAGAACCTATTTGCCCTGACTTTTGTTTTTTCTCTCAGTCTTAACCCATATTTTAAAATACTCTTCCCATTAGATGAAACTGGTTGTGAGAATCCAAGTTTAATATTGAAATCTTCTTCAAATTGATCTTGAAATTCTTCAGTCAATTCATTGAGTCTTGTATATGCAGTAAGAGCTGTGGTTGAAGTCAATAGCGGGAACTCTCTTTCAGTGATATCCTGTTTTACCTGAATAGATCTTCTACCCAATGAAACATAGCGCTCATTTGGTCTTAACTCTGAAGCTCTAGCGTATTGTGCACTCCAATCAAATTTCACCTTGCCGAATAAATGGTCTCCACGAACCTGAAGTGAACGAACACGCTGGTCTTCCAATCTTCTACCTTCGTTTTTGTCATTATCAATACCGCCTTTGGTTTGACGCAAAACCTCACCATTATTGTAACCAGTAATGTTACCTGCTGCATCATATAGAATATTTGTAGCACCCCCTCTAAAACGATGACGCAAACGGTAACGATTTTCTAAATCATCTCTCCAATTGTAAGAACCTACAACATAAATTGTGCTTGTAGGAGACAACTTGAAATCAAGCGTAGCCGATGCTGAACGACGAACACGCTTTACATCATACTTACGCACATCATGATCAGAAACATACAATTTTCCATTTGCATCTTTTGACCAAACTGACTCAACGTTATCAGAACCAAAATCGTTGGAATTGATTGAACCGTTAAGCAAATAACCAAACTTATTATTTTTGCTTCTATTTCCTACAATAAAATTTCCAGTGCCAATGAAACCATTTCTAACTGTATTATAACCGCCAGCCAGGGTTCCAGATAAACGCAATCCATTAGATGGAGCACGGCTAATCAAGTTAACTGATCCACCAATGGCATCTGCATCCATTTCAGCAGTCAGTGTTTTACTGACCTCTACAGTCTGTATCATATCTGCTGGGATCAAATCCATTTGGATTCTTCTGTTATCACCTTCTGCAGATGGAATACGCTCTCCATTGAAATTAACTGCGTTCAACTCAGGCCCCATACCCCTAATGATGATATTTCTAGCCTCGCCTTGATCATTTTGCATGGTTATACCGGGTATACGTCTGATGGCATCCCCGATGTTAGCATCAGGAAAGCGACCAATTTGATCAGCAGAAACGATGTTTGTAACGTTTAGATTGTTTTTTTGCTGACTCAATGCCTTTGCTTGTCCTTTTAAACGATCACCAAGAATAAGAACCTCTTTCATTTCGTTTAAGCCAGACTTCATTTGCTCAAGGAAATCATTGACTCCCTCTTTTACGTCAATTTGACGATCAGTTTTCTGATATCCAATATATTCAATAGTTAAGGTATAACGACCAGATTTCAATCCTTGAAATACAGCAAGACCAAATTGGTTTGAGATCACTTGTTTATTTCCTGGATTGAGCTTTACACTTGCACCTGGCATATTGAGGTTTTCTTCATCAATAACCTTGACATTAAGAAGAGATTGGGCATTGGTAGAAAATCCAGCAACAAAAAACAGAATCAATAAAAATAACTTTCTCATTTACAGATATTTCTGCAAAGGTGGAAAGTCATTATTAACACAAGGTGATTATTATATTACGAGAAAGTGAATGAACTGTTTTCAAATTATGAACTACATGCTTTTCAACTTTGAATAAGACGTAGGGAGTTTTATTTACCCCACAATCCTCAACTTCGCATAATTGAGCATGATTTTCTTTTCCCCATTTAAATCAAATTTAATGGTGGCAATGGGGTTGTGGGCGGCACCTTCCATTTTCAACACTTCGCCAAAACCAAACTTCTGGTGCTCCACTTTTTGTCCTGCCCTCAATTCAGAGGTATCACTGGCTTGAAAATCTGCAGAAGGTTGGTGCAAAACGGGCTTACTGGTAGGCGCTGGCGGTGCCAGGTAAGATGGTCTTTCTGCTGGTTTTTTTGCTTCATTGAAATAAGGCTTTTGCTGTGGAGTGGCTGCCCCTCCTCCTGCTCCCCATCCGCGCATCCGCTCGGAAGCTGATGGTCCGGTTGATTGGTTCCTGAAGCCACCGCCTGCAAATGATTTATCAAGCAGGTCATCAGGCAATTCTCCGATAAACCTACTCGGATCGTTTTGAACTACTTGTCCGAACTTATACCGGGTATTGGCATAACTGATCCAGAGTTTCTGCTTGGCCCTGGTGATTACAACATAAAACAATCGCCTTTCTTCTTCCAGCTCTTCCCGGGTATTGATACTCATGGCATTGGGAAACAACATTTCTTCCAGACCCACCGCAAAAACACAAGAAAACTCCAGTCCCTTTGCAGCATGGATGGTCATCATCTTCACCGTATCTGCATGCTCATCCTTGTTATCTGCATCAGTAAGTAAAGTAATTTGCTGCAGGTATGCACCCAGGAGTACATCTTCCCGCATGGGCCTCGCCGGAACCGGCTCTTCCAGTTGGTTGTCGGTTGTGGGTTGTGGGATATCAGTTGTGGGTTGTGGGTTGTCGGTTGTGAGTTGACTATTGTCATTAAAAAACTCCCCTCCTGGCTCAGGAGGGGCCTCGAATCCCGCTTCGCGGGATGAGAAGGGGGTGGTGGCTCCCTCCTCCGTCTCCAACATCACCCCGTCATCATCAATCTGAGCCCTATTCTGTTTATCATCAACCCATTCCTTGATGGAATTCAGCAACTCCTGTACGTTCTCATAGCGCTGAACACCTTCTGTACTTTTATCATTGAAAAGTTCCCGAACGAGTCCGGTCTGCTTGCCCACATGAAAAGCGACATCGTAAGCATTACTTTTTTGGAGCATACTTGCGAAGCTCCTGATCATGAGTACAAACTGTTCTATCGCGTCTAGTGTTCCTGATTTAAATCCAAATTCAGCAGCTCGAGTAAGCACTTCCCATACTGCAATATTCTGTTCATTGGCAACGAGAATGAGTTTATCCAAACTGGTTTTACCGATACCCCTAACCGGATAATTGATAATGCGTTTGAGCGCTTCTTCATCCCTGGGGTTCACAATAACCCTGAGGTAGGCCACATAATCCTTGATTTCCTTACGCTGGTAAAAGCTGATGCCCCCAAAAATGGTATAGGGAATATTCATCCTGCGTAACGATTCCTCAAATGCCCGGCTTTGGGCATTGGTTCTGTAGAGAATGGCAAAATCCCGGTTGAAAAAATGGTTCCTGAGCTTTTGTTCTTTGATGGTATCTGCAACAAACTTTCCCTCATCGTTATCAGTCATCGTCCTGACAAGCCTGATGTTTTCACCTTCATGGTTGTCTGTCCACAACTCCTTCGGGATTTGCCCCTTGTTGTTGCCGATAACCTGGTTGGCAACCTGTAGGATATTCTTGGTGCTTCGGTAATTCTGCTCGAGCTTAATTACTTTAACCTCATCATAATCCTTTCTAAAAAGCAGGATATTCTGGATGGTTGCACCCCGAAAGGCATAGATGGATTGTGCATCATCACCCACCACGCATACATTTTCATGTGCCGCTCCCAGGAGTTTAACAATCTCGTACTGAGCCGGATTGGTATCCTGGTACTCATCGATCATGATATGGCTGAATTTATGCTGGTATTTGTGTAAGGCATCGGGATGATGCTTCAGGATCAGGTAAAACTGAAGGAGCAGGTCATCAAAATCCATGGCTCCGTTTTTGAAACACCTTTTGGCATAAGCAGAATAAATCTGAGAGATGGCGGGCCTGTTTGCACGGGCATCCTCCTGCATCAGTCCGTAATCAGCTGCATATTCCTCCGCAGTGATAAGTGCATTCTTGGCACTGGAAATCCTGTTGTAAACTACTGCAGGTTTATAAATTTTATCATCCAGGTGCAGCTCGTTGATAACTGTTTTGAGTACACTTTTGGCATCGTCTGTGTCATAAATGGTAAAGCTGGAAGGATATCCAACCCTAGTGGCTTCTGTACGCAGGATTCGGGCAAAGACGCTGTGAAATGTACCAATATAAAGATTGTTGGATTCCCTGTTGGCAAGGATTTTTTCCACACGCTCCTTCATTTCCCGGGCCGCCTTGTTGGTGAAAGTGAGTGCCAGAATCCGGAACGAATCAACCCCATTGGCCATGAGATGGGCAATACGGGTAGTGAGCACTTTGGTTTTTCCACTTCCTGCACCGGCAATGATCATGAGCGGACCATTCAGGTATTCCACAGCTTCCCGCTGAGGCGGGTTGAGTTCTTCCAGGTACTTGTACATGGGTGCAAGTTACTGCAAATCAGTTGTTAGACGACCTGAAAATTGATGTGCTGTTAAAGTTATCCTAAAGGGAAATTTAGATTAAACCTGCTGCGTTGAAGTCCATCTATAGGTTCGTAAGGGTTACGATACCCACTGAAACTAAACCTAAAAAATCAATAGTATGAAGACAAACAAACTTTTCCTTGGCCTGGCTTCCCTGGTGTTCGCTTTGGCAGTACTCCTCACAGCATGTACAAAAAATGGTGTAAACGCTTCCAGAGGTA
>JBDLTO010000378.1:0-2993 GCA_039805815.1 Bacteroidota bacterium
TGACTCATTCAGGGTAATGTAATAAAATGCTTTATCAGCATAAAAATTCTTTGCGAAAACAAACTTGGCAGATAGACTGTCCCATATCCATTGGTCTGTTCCGGGCGCATAAAAGAGGAAATAGTCTGAACCGGAAAATTGTCCGTCACCACCGTCTTCCATCCAGATTGCCAGCTCTGAAAGGTCATCTGGAGCGACACTTGCATTGGATTCGGGCAAAACCCCTCCACCATTTCCATACAACTTTATTCTGCCCGATGGCACATTGTCTATCCCGAAAGATTTTAAGTCGGCAGCATATACACTGTATACTCCTTTTGAGGAAGCAGATACCTTCAGCCAAATACCGGAAGAAAGCACAGAATGTTCTGCATAACGCAATTGTGCTGTCACGCCCAGGGCCAGCAAGACAAATGACGTTAAGAGTTTACATTTCTTCATAAAGACCTGTTAACAAATTTAGCATTTAGTAAACATAAAATTTAGCGTAAAGCATTGATTCGATTTAATTTAACACTTACTTTTGTCTGTAACCGCGTCTCTTGTGCATGCAATAACCAAAGCTTTTGTCCGTTAAGGGAATCGGTTAAATAAAACATGTAAACCATGAGAAATTTATTGGTCTTGATGTCAGTAGCCTTACTTTTCAGTGCTTGCAAGGGTGGAATGCCTTTTGCAAAGAAAAAGTTTGAAACATCCAGTGTGACTGGTTGGAACTACAACGACAAAAACCAGGGTGGATTTCAGAAATCTCCCGTAAAAGAACAGCAAACTGGTCCCGGACTATTATTTGTTCAGGGTGGTACTTTTACTATGGGTGCTGCTGACGAAGATGTGATGGCTGAATGGAACAATGTTCCCAGAAGGGTTACTGTTTCTTCATTTTACATTGATAAGACTGAAGTAGGAAATATTCATTACAGGGAATACCTGAACTGGATCGAAAGAACTTTTGATGACCCTGCTTTTGAAAGTGTTGTAATGGGTGCAAAACCAGATACACTTGTCTGGAGAAGTGAACTTGCTGCCAACGAAGCACTTGTTGAAACGTATTTCAGGCACCCTGCTTACAACCTCTATCCGGTAGTGGGCGTTTCCTGGAGGCAAGCTAATGACTTTTGCATCTGGAGAGGTAACCGCGTAAATGAGCTCCTGCTTGTCCAAAAAGGCATAGTAAATCCCAATCAACTTAAAAATATTCAGGGACAGGCTGAAGAAAACTTTACAACCAAATCATATTTACTTGGCTTGTATTCAGCTCAACCTGCAAGAGCTAAAAAACCTACATTGGTTGATGAAAATGGCAGGCCTCGAAACTATGTTAAAGTTGAAGATGGTATATTGCTTCCTGATTATCGCCTGCCAACCGAAGCAGAATGGGAATATGCAGCACTAGGCTATATCAATCAGAATCCAAATGTAAAATTAAAAGAAGGCCGTCGCGGTGAAGAGTTGATCATGAACCGTCAGGTTTATACCTGGTCTCACAATGTAAATGGTCTGCGTGACAACCGTTTTGGTGGATGGGCAGGTAAATACATGGCAAACTTCAAAAGAGGTGCAGGTGACTACATGGGTATTGCAGGTGGATTGAACGATAATTCATCCATACCCGGACCAGTTCAGGCTTTCTTACCCAACGGATTCGGGTTGTATAACATGGCAGGTAATGTAAATGAGTGGGTTGCAGATGTTTACAGGCCCCTATCCAGCAAGGATGTGGATGATTTCAATCCATACCGCGGTAACGTATTTATGCGTCCTGACAAAGATGAAAACGGCGAATTCCAGCGAGACAGCCTCGGTAGGGTAAAAATGGTTAAAGTTACTGACGATGAAGCCAGCAAGAGAAGAAACTACCAGAAAGGTGACGTCATCAACTTCAAAGATGGTGACTCCGCTTCCATGATTAATTATGGTTATGGTATAACCACACTTGTAAGTGATAAATCAAGAGTTTACAAAGGAGGCAGCTGGGACGACAGGGCTTATTGGCTTAGTCCAGGCACCAGAAGACACCTGGAAGAAGATCAGTCTACCGCCACCATCGGATTTAGGTGTGCTATGGATCGTTTTGGCAGTCAGGAAGGAAATGGATTCAAAAATGGGATGCATTTCAGTGCACGCAGACAGAATACAAGAAAGAACTAGATATACGAACATAATATTTGAAACCCCCGAAATTCGGGGGTTTCTTTTTTGTGTCAACCCATGAAAACATCAAAGTGCTGAACGTGTTCCCTGAAAAAATTGATATTATATTTGTGTTATGCAGATAGAAGCGCTTTACGAAATTTTCAAAAACAGCAGAAAAGTACAAACAGACACCAGAAAATTATCTGCAGGAGAGATTTTCTTTGCGCTAAAAGGACCAAACTTTAATGGTAATCACTATGCCTTGAAAGCGCTTGAACAGGGGGCTGCTGCAGTTGTGGTTGATGAATTCCAAGGCATTGCAGATGACAGGATCTTTTTTGTTGATGATGCTCTCAAGGCTTTGCAAGACCTCGCCCGACATCACCGCAGTCAACTTAATATTCCCTTTATAGCCATCACCGGCAGTAACGGAAAAACAACCACAAAAGAACTCGTACATGCCGTTTTATCTGCTCATTTTATTACCGCAACAACAATAGGAAACCTCAATAACCATATTGGGGTTCCCCTCACTTTACTTTCCATCCCCGATGATGCCGAAATGGCTGTCATTGAAATGGGTGCAAATCATCAAAAGGAAATAGCCGGTTATTGCCAGATTGCCTTACCCACACACGGTTTGATTACCAACTGTGGTAAAGCCCACCTGGAAGGATTTGGTGGTGTGGAAGGCATCAGGAAAGGCAAAGGGGAACTTTATGATTTCCTGCGTGAAAACAATGGAACCATATTCGTTAACTCTGATATGACAGATCTCATGGGTATGAGTCTGGGAATTAGGAATAGGATTTTCTATGGGCAATCTAAAGGCAGTTTCAACGCTGAAATGGCAGAAG
>JBDLTO010000379.1:0-3840 GCA_039805815.1 Bacteroidota bacterium
CTCAGCAACTTGATCTAGGCATAGAAACCATCTTAAAGATTTTCAGTCAACAAGGACTTTCAGAATTATTCATTAATAACAGGTTTACCTCTGTGCCCTTATCTCCAAACGCAGAAAGAATATTGGCATTGTCTTCCAGCTATATTGCAACCATAGACCCTGTCATACAATTTTTACAGGGTAAAAATCCTATTCTAGCCTACAATATCGTACAAAGAAAATTTCTTCCTGAAGCCTCCCGTTTTCAACAAACAAAACATGTTGAGTGGGCGTTTGGCTCGATGGGCATACAGGATTGGGCTAAATTTCTTTGCACCATGTATCTCGAAGATTTGTCTGATTTCATTCAGGAAACTACGGATCCTTTTTTTGGTTTCAGCAGATATGCTGAAAAACTTGGCAGAAGTGCTGGCAGTTTTAACACGCTTTATCAGACACTGAATTCACCTGAAACTTATATTGATTCGGTTTACCTGTCTATCCTTGAAAAACATATAAATAAATTCGAGCCAAGACTAGTAGCACTTACTGTGCCATTTCCAGGCAACCTTTATGGTGCATTGAGATGCGGAAAATGGATCAAAGAAAAACACATCAATATCCGCATTGCAATGGGCGGTGGGTTCCCCAATACTGAGTTGAGGTCTTTATCTGATCCCCGAGTATTTGAATTCCTTGACTTTATCACATTGGATGATGGCGAAGCACCCGTTGAAAATCTAATTCATTTTATTAATGGTAAATTACAACCTGAAGATCTCAAGCGTACATTTATCTTGGAGGCAGGTAAAGTAAGTTATAAAAATAACAGTGCCTGTAGGGATTATAAAATGTCTGAAACAGGCACACCCAATTATGATGGTCTGCCCCTGTCTGACTATATTTCAGTGTTGGAAATTGCCAATCCCATGCATAGACTCTGGAATGACGGGAGGTGGAATAAGTTAACCATGGCACATGGCTGCTATTGGGGCAAATGCACATTCTGCGATATTTCCCTTGACTATATAAAACTTTACGAGCCCGTTGCAGCTTCACTTTTGTGTGACAGAATGCAAGAAATGATTGCGAATTCAGGGATAAACGGATTCCATTTTGTTGATGAGGCAGCTCCACCTTCACTGATGAAAGCCCTTGCAATAGAAATTCTCAGCAGAAGGTTGATAGTAAGCTGGTGGACAAATATCCGTTTTGAAAAAAGTTTTACAAGAGATCTATGCATACTGCTTAGAGCCTCGGGCTGTATTGCAGTAAGTGGCGGACTGGAAGTTGCGTCAGATCGTTTATTGCAATTGATTGAAAAAGGAATCACCATTGAACAGGTAACCAAAGTGAATAAGCATTTTAAGGAGGCAGGGATTATGGTTCATGCGTACCTAATGTATGGATTCCCTACACAAACCATTCAGGAAACCGTAGACTCCCTTGAAATGATCAGACAAATGTTTGCAGCCGGAGTTTTACAGTCTGGCTTTTGGCACCAGTTTGCCATGACAGTTCATAGTCCGGTTGGATTAAATCCAGATAAATATAAGGTCAAAAAGAATTCAGAAATAACAGGAACATTCGCCAACAATGATGTTGAATACAAGGAAATATCGGGCATTGTCCATGATAAATTTAGTTTTGGTTTAAAGAAGTCATTATTCAACTATATGCAGCACACCGGTTTGGATGAACCATTGCAAAACTGGTTTGACTTTAAAATCCCTTCAACAACCGTTAATCCTTCACATATTGTAAATATTTTGAACGAACCGGAACTGCCTCATTTTAGATCAAATGCAAAAGTAATTTGGTTGGGACATTTCCATAAATCAGAATATTATATCAAATCAAAAAAGGGTATGCAAAGAGAGATGGTAAAAATCAATCTTATCAATAACCTTAGTGAATTAAGTTTCGATATCCCAAAACCACAGGCAGAATGGTTTTTAAACATACTTCCCAGATTGTCTGAGCTTTCAAAACCATTGAGTCTTGAACAAGTGAAAATTGATTACGAAAGCAAAGGTCTGGAAGATTTTGAATTGTTTTGGGACAATAAACCAATCAATACACTCTTCAAGGTTGGTTTGTTGGTGGTCTGATTTCCACTTATTCAAGCCTTCGTTCCAACCCCCATACCCTACCCTTGTCAATTGCAGGCACACCATCAGTTAACCAGACAGTTGGCTTTTCACCCTTCAGCAACCAATCAAAAAATTGTTGTTCCCTGACCTGGATATCTTTCCTGTTTTTCCTTTCAACCAAATTATGAGCCTCACCATTGTAATTCAGCATCCACACCTGCTTCCCTAATCTGCGCATAGCAGTGAACAATTCAATTCCCTGATACCAGGGCACAGCTCCATCATTATCATTGGCCATGATTACCAAAGGCGTTTTTACTTTAGGTAAATAAAATAGTGGTGAATTTTCGATGTACAAATTAGGCTTTTCCCAAAGCGTTGCGCCAATCCTGCTTTGTGATTTTTCATATTGAAACTGCCTGTTCATGCCACTCTCCCACCTAATTCCGCCATAGGCACTCGTCATATTGGCTACAGGTGCACCTGCCCATGCAGCTGCAAAAACAGGTGTTCTTGTGATGATATGTGCTACTTGATAACCACCCCAGCTTTGTCCCTGAATGCCCATTTTTGTACTATCAACCCATCCTTTTTTAACCAGTGCCCTGGCACCACTAACCACATAATCATAGGCCGCTTTACCTGGAAATCCTTTTGCATACCTAATATCCGGAGCGAGTACAATATAGCCCCTGCTAACAAAAAAAGGAATATTCAACCTACTCGGTGTTGGGGCAGGTGGTAGGTAATTGTATAACTCGTCAGATAAAGTTTCATAAAAGTAGGCTATCATGGGATACTTTTTTCCCGCCTGATAGTCAGCTGGTTTATATACTATCCCTGATGCCATTTTACCATCATAAGCCTTCCAGCTGAATAATTCTGCAGTCATCCAATTATAATCTTCTTGCTGGGGATTAATAGAACTCATTCGTCTGCCAGCTGATAAATTACTGCTAATAAAAACGTTGGGCGACTGTTTAAAACTCTCTGAAATAAAGAGATATGCTTCAGAATCCTTTGCTTTTAGAAGCTGACCTAAAGCATAAGGACCTTCTTGCAGTAGTTTAATATTAGTACCGCAACAAAGTTCCATCGATGAAAAGCCAGCATATTTATTTTTTTCATTGAATGTTTTCAATAAGATCGGCTGGTTTGATTTAACAAATTGTTCTTCTGAATCTGTCGAAATATACCTGTAACGGACATGATTTTTTCTTCCAATTCCTTTTGTAAGTAATTCAGGTAAAACTTTTCCTTTGGGATCTAACTTCCAAATATCAAAACGGTCATAAACATAAACAAAAGAATCTTTCTCATGCCAACGCATGATGCCATATGGTGTTGGATCTGATGGCATGTCATAGTCTTCATCATAAAGCTTTTGAGTTATCTTTTTACTGATATTTACGATACTTCCCGAATCATAACTGAAATAGTGTTTTACGCTGTTGTCATACCAATAGATGAAATTTCCACCCGGAGATAGTTGTGGAAATCCTGATAAATCCCGAATAATTAATTTCCTGGAACCATCAGCAGGGTTAATTTGATAAACATCACGCTTTGTTGAACCTTCCCATTGCATTGGAATACGCTTTCCCACATCAGAAATACCCAAAAAGAAATCAGTATCACCTGTATTAGATAAAACAACCTGTGGCATTTCCGGATCTGCCAATGGTATAATCTTCTTTTCAGAAACCTGAATCATTGACAAATAAGAGAGATTTCTTTCCTGGTTGAGCCTTTTTAATTGATAAGGTTG
>JBDLTO010000380.1:0-4575 GCA_039805815.1 Bacteroidota bacterium
AAGTGTTGGTTTCATGGGTGGATATATAAGTCGCCAGTTCAGCGGAGCAAATCTGACATTTGATAATCAATATACTAATGGAAGATATAGTTCATCAAATGCCACCGGAGAGAATTTTGTCGGATTAAATAGAAAAGTTTTAGATGTGGCTATTGGCATGAGTTATAACGGTCAATTGGGTGATAATTTATTGTACTATGGTGGTGCCTCTTTGTGGCATTTTAACTCACCATCAGCTAATTATTTAGACAAGGAAATAAAACTGGATATGAAAACACAGGCAAATGTTGGAATAAGATCATTGTTTACAGAATTTATTACCCTAACAATTGAAGGAAATTATTTAAAGCAAGGGCAGTATAGTGAGACAATTGTTGGGGCAATGCTTTCTTACAATTTGTTGAATAGTTATGAAGGGCAATCATCTGATATTGAATCTGCCGCTATTGGTTTAGGCGGATTTTTACGTTTAAATGATGCATTTATTCCTTATGGTTTTATAAGATACAATAAAGTTGAAATTGGCGTCAGTTATGATGTGAATATAAGTAAGTTGAAAACTGCAGCACAGGGTGTTGGTAGTATCGAATTTTCAATTTCCTATCGTGGCTTTTATCAGGGTGCTAACAAGTCTCTTCTTTTTTTAAAATGTCCTAAATTTTAATTTTTGATAATAAAAACATCAAATATTCCCGCTTTTTTTCGCTTTTTGACAATATCAATTGTTTTTTTGATAGTATTCAAAGGCAGTTCTTTTGCCCAACCTATCAACGATGATTGTAACAAGGCATCTTTGATAACTATAAGTGGTGCAGGATTTGATTTGGGCACATTTACGGGATCTCAGGTTGATTTGAGTTCAGCAACATCTCAAGTTGGGGAAAATTATGCACCTTCAATTATTGTTAGTGGGTTGAATAAGAAGTCTGTATGGTACAAATTTTCGATACCTACCCATAGAAGCATAAGGGTTAATATTTCTCAGCCGGGTAGTGCCATTCAAGCCGGCAATGTTGGATTTGCAGTTTATAAATCAGGTAATTGTTTACCTGGAGATATTGATTTGAGCAATAAGCTGAGTAGAATTGAAACCTTTGGAAATACATTTCATCCATGTGTTGATCCCGGGGAATACTTGGTTCAGGTTTCCGGGTCAAATGCAGCGAATGGTCCTATTATTATTTCATTGGAAATAGGAGAAGCATTGCCAGCAACTTATGATAAATTGATTGATGCCTCTAAATTTAATTTGCTAAATAGCAAGAACAACTTCGTAGATTATTGGGTAGAGTGTCAGAGTATTGATGTTGCAGAAGAAGTCTGTCAGACTTCAACTGACTTCCAATCATACACCAAAAGCACATGGCACACCTTTACAACGCCACAATATTTTAATTTCATTAATGTTATGGCAGGTTATATTGGAGGTTCTGATGGGTCAAATACTTCAAAATATGGCTATCGTATTTTTGAGGGTGATCCGTCGTTGGGCATAAGCGGACTTAAACAGGTGGGAGCATGTGATAGTTTTGTTTCTAATTTAAATAATATTGGTTTTAAGGGGTATACCTGTGATCAGCTGAAGCCAAACACAGCTTACACAATTCAATTGCTTTACCATAAAAACTTTAAAGGTAATTTTAAGTTTGCCATTGATTGGAATGGATCTGGACCAACAAAGGCACCACTCCCTCTAACTTCAATTAGTACGCCTAATAATTTGGGATTATTGAAAAGTAATACCAATTACTGGGGTGAGTTGAATGTTGCTACTGATACATTTGCCTGCAATGCTAGACATAAAGTTAATACTTGTTTTCCTGTTGTTCCAGCAGATGGCGTGATTTACCAAGGGAACAACTATAATCTAAGTTCGTTTTTCACATTTAAGCTTGCAACAACTTCTACTTTGTTTTTTGGAATTGGTAATGGGTGTAATTCCAATTTATTACTAAGGCTTTTTAGGAAAAAAATCAATTCAGATTGCAATGGTTTAGATTCTAGCAGTCTTGTAAATACTTTTCTTAGTAATTATACAATTTATAGTAATAGCCCAATTCAGTGCTTGGATTCAGGTGATTATGTATTGCAGGTAATGGGAAGAGATACAGCCAATGATTACAGGTATATCTATTGGAATGGCTGTACCTTTAATGATTTGGGTAGACAGATTGATTTGACCATTAGCGTAAGGTCTGAAATCGATATCAATAAGTTTGCACTTAATGCCACCGGAAAATTTGATAAAATTAATGCAGATGCATCAGGTAATATGAAACCCTTGACTCCGGCTAGATATACAGCAACACCTGATACATTTGGATGCGGTAATACTGTTTTACCTGACAGTGTGATTTGCAATAACCTGACGAAGGCATCTTACCGAGAGTTTGTTGTATCCGATAGTGTTATAATGATGGACCATTACAGTAGCAATTATTATTGGAAGATATACAAGTCTGATGCCAATGATCTGGCCACATCACAAGGCACTTTTAGCTATCCACAACAAATCAATGGTATGAAACCATACACATTGTGTTCGCCAGGAGAGTATTCTGCCTACGAATCAGGCGTATGTCTTGTGCCTGGAACATATACTATTGTTTCATTAGATAATCGGATCAGTAGGAATTCTATTATGGATTTTACCATTGTTCGTCCGAAAACAAAATACAATGCTCCTGAAAAAGCAGAGGATTTGGGAGACATTCTTGCAAAAATCTCAAATGTAAATGGCGGTTGGTTGAGATCTGATATAGATACTTTCTCATGTACGGATAATCCACTTACGATTGATGGAATTGAACCCTGTAAGAGAAATAACCAGATTGCAACTAAACAGATTTACCGACAATTTTATTTGAGTAAGCCTTCATCTATCAATATTTATACAGGAGATCCTTATTTACTGCCGATATCAAGTGGCGTTTATACATTATTTAAAGGAAAAGTTACAGATGGAATAAATCAGCTAAAAGCTTATGGGTCTCGTTGGACCTGCACATCACGGCTTTATTCCGAGAATCAATGTGATCTTCTACCTGCGGGATGGTACACAATTGTAGAATATGGTTGGGGTGGAACTTATAATGTTCCCTATGCCAATCCCTATGATCAAAATAATTTTGGAGGTAGTTCAGTTGGCAAATCGTCAGTAGTACATATTAATGTTAATAACAGTTGTGCCTCGCAACAGTTTAATAGGCCCGCACTGGCATCAATTGATACAGCAACGAAGCGTCCATATTTGATTGAATGGAGAAATGGTTCACAGCATACCGCCGCTTATCCAGAAACTTATAAGCGTTATACTTTAAATACGGAATATTTCAATTGTGCAAATGATACGACTTACATCAAGAGTAGTCTGAATTTATGTTCTGACAATATTTCCGACCATGGGAAAGTTGCTTTTTATGTATTTACAACAACTCAGGAGTCTTATTTGAACATTTTAAATATTCCTGATAACCTGTGGGCTATGGTATATGATTTTGATGTTAGAGGATCGGATTCTTTAAGGTTAAAAACAGCAATTCCATTTCAGCCTTGCAATAAAAGGGCAGAAAGTATCGAGTTCTGCAAATTACAACCCGGTACTTATACCTTGGTATTTTATGCTCCTATGAATTATACTTGTAATTCTGTTACACCTTGGATATATATAGACAAAGTTGGTTACAGCAGATTTGATCATGCAATAAATGCTTATGATTTTGGGTCAATAAAACCAGACAGTACATGGAAAAATGGTAAGGAGGGGGACGTAAATCCAATTGATGCTGTAAGGGCACCCAGTAATGATTTCTTTTATTGCACAACAGGATCTCAAGAAAGTGATCCCAACTCAGCAGCCTGTATGACTGAGTATAATCCGGAAATATATAAAAATGGAAACAATATTGTTCTACATCCTGATAACAGAGATCCAAAATTATATATGATTGACAGGAGGAATCTCTGGTACACTTTCAAAGCAGATCATCCGGGTAGGATAAGGGTTAAAGTGGAGAATAAAACGCCAGGAAAAAATGGTAGTCATCAGCAAATACCTTTTGCTGTTTATCGAAGTGATGTAGACGCCAATTTAAGTTTCAATGAGCTCTTGGCGAATGGGGAAATTGATTCAACACTGATGCAGGGTTTGACACTGGTGAAGAATAATTTATTGATATATTATTATTGTAATTCAAGTCAGGAAATAGAGTTTTTTGTTGAGCCGTGCTCTTTTAAACCTGCACGTTATTATATCATAGCAGAGAATAGAAACATGTATGGTTATGATTATCTTAAGGGGATGAATCCAAACCACCAAATTGAAGTATCCGTGCTACTGGATTCTGTAAACTCCAAACCTCCAAAATTTGATCATTACAGTTTTGCCAATGATTTGGGACTGATCAATGCAGGAAAAAAAAGAGGTGATATAGACAATTTTTCCTGTGCTACTAAAGATTTACCTGATCCAATTTATAGTTATAATGATTGTAAAAAAACCCTTTGGTATAAATTCACAACAACAACATCGGGTACAATCAGGTATGCAGCTTTTTTCAAAGGCAGGTATGAATA
>JBDLTO010000381.1:0-7226 GCA_039805815.1 Bacteroidota bacterium
AAGACCAAGTTTTAAATCATATTTTTCAACCGTGTGTTTTAGCTCAGACATTTCCTCTTTAGAGTTTGGAACCCAAACCTCAATGCCGTTATACCCTTCTTTTTTAGCTGCTGCACAAAAATTATCCAAACTCCCCTTGAAGCCCCAGTTTGTTGCCAAAATTATCATATTGGCCTGAATCGGTTTATCCATGGGTTTTGCTATAATTTCAAGTTTGGGGAGTATAAAAGTGCCTCCAAAAATGGAACTGTTCTTGATAAAATCTCTTCTTCCTGACATAAGTTAAATTAAGCTATTATTGGGTCAATCACTTTACCAAAAACATCGGTAAGTCTGAAGTCTCGTCCTTGAAACTGATAGGTAAGTTGTTCATGATCGAACCCAAGCTGTTTCAAAATTGTGGCCTGCACATCATATACGGAAACCTTTCCATCAATGGCATTGTACCCTATTGGATCTGTTTCTCCATAGCTGAAACCACCTTTAATACCACCACCAGCCATCCACATGGAAAATGCATCAGCATGGTGGTCTCTACCTTTGAAATAATTTTGTTTTCCGTCGCGGTTTTCCTGCATCGGTGTTCTTCCAAATTCTCCTCCCCATACCACAAGGGTTTCATCTAGTAAACCTCTTTGTTTGAGATCCAACAGCAGAGCTGTAATTGTTTTATCTGTTTGACGGCATTTTGTTATAAAACCCTGATCCAGCGCAGTTCCTGGGTCTGTACCGTGGCTATCCCATCCCCAATCAAATAATTGCACAAATCGCACTCCCTTCTCTACCAGCTTGCGGGCTAATAAAGCGTTATTGGCAAATGATTCCTTGCCCGGTTCGGTTCCATACATTTCATGAATGTAGGCTGGCTCGTCAGCAATATTCATGACATCCGGAACGGCAATTTGCATTTTGAAAGCCATTTCATATTGTGCAATTCTCGATAGTATTTCTGGGTCTTGGTATTCATTGTATGCCAGTTCGTTGATTTTGTTGATGGCTTCGATTGAAGACTTTCTCATGTCTCTGTCAAATCCATTGGGATCTTTCAGAAATAAAACCGGGTCTCCCTCTGAACGGCATTGTACACCCTGATAAACAGAAGGTAGAAAGCCACTTCCCCACACACTTTTTCCAGAATCCGGATTTCTGCCACCGGAAGTTAGCACTACAAAACCCGGAAGATTGCTGTTTTCTGATCCGAGTCCATAGGTTACCCAGGAACCGATACTGGGCCTACCAAGCCTGGCTGTGCCGCAATGCATGAGCAGTTGCGCAGGTGCGTGATTGAACTGGTCAGTATTTACGGCTTTCAGAATGCTAACATCATCAATAACCTGACTGAAATGTGGAAGGTTATCAGATAACCATAATCCACTTTCACCATATTGCTTAAAATTAGCCTGTGGTCCGAGTAATTTGGGAACGCCTCGGATAAATGCGAATTTCTTACCCTGTATAAATGAATCCGGGCAATCCAATCCATCCATCTTTTGTAGTTCAGGCTTATAGTCAAACATCTCAAGTTGGGATGGAGCTCCAGCCATGTGTAGGAATATTACCGATTTGGCTTTCCCCTGAAAATGAGGTGCTTTAGGTTGAAGTGGATTTTTTGTGTTGTCCAAGTCTTGAAGGTCACCTCCGAAGAGGTTGCAACTGTCTAGCAATGAACCCAATGCCATTAGCCCCATCCCGGTTTTGCATTGGGACAGAAAATGTCTTCTGGTATTGAAACGGTGGTGATATGTTTTGGCTTCGTTAAATAATTTTTTTCCAGACATGTGAGCATTAATTTTTAGTGATAACCTCATCAAGATTCAAAATAGCATTGGTGACCATTGACATGGCAGCCAGTTGCCTGTCTTCTTTCTTGTATATGCTGTCAGACATCATCTTTTTAATTCTTTCCTGATCATTTCCCAGCTTTTTCAGACTTTGGACATACAAATCATCCAATACAATCACTTTCTGTGGTGTAATTGGCTGACCGGTTGCAAGTTCATAAGCTTTGCTTATTCTTTGCTTTACGTCAGCATTTTTATCTTGCATTACTCCTTTTGCCAGTTTTACTGAAAGGTCCCAGTAAGTTGAGTCATTTAGAATGGTAAGTGCTTGCAATGGTGTATTTGTCCTGATCCTTCTCGTCAGGCATACTTCCCTTGCTGTGCCATCAAAGTTTACCATAGAAGGGTAGGGCGATGTTCTCTTCCAATAGGTATAAATTGATCTCCTGTATTGATCTTCCCCCTGACTTTGAATCCATTTTCGTTCGTCGTATGGTGATTTCCAAATTCCTTCAGGCTGGTAAGGCATCACACTTGGACCATACATTTTGTTGCTTAACGTGCCACAAATTACAAGAGCCTGATCCCTTATTTGTTCTGCTGACAGTCTAACTCTTGGTGCACGTGCATAATACTTGTTTAATGGATCTTTTTTAAGTGCATCTTTACTCACTAAAGAACGCTGTCTGTAAGTTTCAGAGGTAACAATTCGTTTCAGTAATTTCTTAACACTCCAATTTTCTTCATGCATAAAGTTGTAGGCAAGAAAATCCAGTAACTCCCTGTGTGTAGGTATGGCACCCTGGGAACCAAGGTCTTCTAGGGTTTCAACAAGCCCCTGTCCAAATAATTGTTCCCAAAGTCTGTTTACCATTGTTCGCGCGGTCAATGGATTATTTTTATCAGTCATCCATCTTGCCAGTTCCAGTCTATTTTTTGTTCTTTTGGCAGTCTCCTGGGTAAAAATTTCAGGCAGACCAGGCTCAACTTCATTTGTTTTCAGCAGCCAGTTTCCCCTTTCGAAAATATAGGTTTTCCTTTTCATGTAGCTGGGATTATCCAGCATGACAGGTGTTTTTTCTGCATCAGGATTGTTTAGCAGGCCAGTAAACAAGCCATAATAGTACTTTCCAATTGGATTTTCTTTTTCAGGAAAAGAAGGAATTGCGGTAAACCAGTCAATTACAATCCCATTGTCGTTCACATCTTTTAAGAGGGGACTGTTATAAGAGAAAAAGAGGTCATGAACTCCTGAGAAGTTGGCACTAACTGGAATACTAATCAGCTGCCATCCGCCATTTGTTTTGCTAAACTGAGCTGTTGCAATTGGAACAGTTTTTAAGCTATCAGCATGAATTGTTAGGGAGCCCTTATCTACAGGCGAACGATAACGTATCATAAGTTCTTTGTATCCGTTGAAATCCATCTGTTTGAATCTGGCTATTCCTGTTTTTCTCAAACGGAGGAATTTGGTGTCTTCCAATGCCGCATTGATAAGAGAATCTGCCTGAATGCTATTTACGCATGCATGTCCTGTACGAATCAACTGATTGTAAAACAATTTGTGTTCATTTATTGTCAGCTTTGCGGATAACCAGCTAGTTAGTGAATCAAACTGTAATGCACTTTTATTTCTGAACTCGCGCAATAAAGGATCCTCATCATATGTATCCTCATCACGTGAATTATTGAAATAGGCCATGAAACGGTAGTAATCTTCATGTTTAAAAGGGTCGTAAGGGTGGCTATGGCACTGAACACAGGCGAAACTTGTTCCCATCAGGGTCTCCCAAGTGGTGTTTACCCTATCAATAATGGCTGCAGTTCTGAACTCCTCATTATCGGTTCCTCCCTCATCATTTGTCATAGTATTTCTGTGAAATGCAGTAGCAATCAATTGTTCATTGGTAGCTCCCGGAAGCAGATCTCCCGCAATTTGTTCCGTAATGAATTGATTGTAGGGCATGTCCTGATTGAATGCCTTAATAAGCCAGTCTCGGTATCTCCAGATTGAACGGATATAATCCCTTTCATAGCCTTTAGTATCAGCATAGCGTGCAAGATCCATCCATAAGGCAGTCCATCGTTCGCCATAAGCAGGTAATGAGAGCAGGTTGTCTACCAGTTTTGAGTAGGCATCAGGACCTTCATCTTTCAAAAATTGCTGTCCTATAGAATCTGGAGCTGGCATTCCTATCAGGTCAAGTGAAACCCTGCGTAATAATGTTCTTTTATCGGCCTCTTCAGTTCTTTCAAGGTCAATTTCATCTAGCTTTTCATCAATAAATCGGTCTATGTCATTATCATACTTACCTGAAAAAAGAGATAATAAGCCTGATTTAGGAAGTGAGGGTTTTGTGACCGGCAAATAAGACCAATGGGTTTCAAATCTGGCGCCTTCATCAATCCAGCGTGTCAGTATATCCTTTTCTTCCTTCGATAAAGGTTCTTCGCGGTAAGGCATTCTTTCTTCCGGGTCGTTGTGGTATAGCCTTTTGATCATGTCGCTATTTGCAGCATCGCCCGGAATAATTGCAGGTTTGCCCGATGCTGTTGCGGCAAGGGCTTCCTCCCTGAATAAGAGACTGAATCCACCTTTTTTCTTAACGCCACCATGACAGGAAATACACTTTTGATTGATGATTGGTTTTACATCCGCGCTGTAATTCACTGGCTTTCTTGTAAAAAAGATTAGGTATATGCCTGTGATGAGCATTAATCCTGTAATCGCAATAGTATATTTTGATTTTAACATGAATCAACCGTTGAGATTATGTAATGATACAATTGTATTCAGTTCATTTCTGAGGGCATAGACCTCGTTACCATCAAGTGTTACTTGCGATAATAATTCATTCATTTCTAGGTTATTATATTCCATATCTGAAGCTTTACTTAATCTTGCTGAACTGTGGAAGGCCTTGGCTCCTGTGGCTAAGGCAAGTGCACGAATATTGCCAGCCCTGATCCCTGAGCCCGGCATGATTGTTATCCGATTTGCTGCCTGTTGAACAAGTTTCATCAATAGCACTGATCCTTCTGGTGCTGTTGGTTTCAGTCCGCTTGTGAGTATCCTTTTACATCCCAATGCAATGATTTCTTCAAGTGAATTTTCAGGATCTGAAACGCGATCAAAAGCCCTGTGAAAAGTGACATCCATATTCCCAGCTGCAACGACCAATTCATGACAATTATCAACATCAACTGTGCCATCTTTTTTGAGCATACCAATGACTACTCCATCACAGCCTTCATCCAGGCATGTGGCTATGTCTGATTTCATGGCATTAAATTCAGCTTTGGAGTAGAGAAAATCTCCACCCCTTGGCCTGATAATTGGAAAAAGTTGAATGCCAGTCGATTTTCTTGCCTGACGGATCATCCCAAGTGATGGGGTAGTACCCCCTTCTTGTGGATTGGCACAGAGTTCTATCCTGTCTGCACCATTCTTTTCTGCAACTACGCAGGACTCAATATCAAAAGCAATTACTTCAAGCTCGTATTTCATATTATTTAAAATAGCTTTCACCGGGAATCACAATTTCTTCATCTGCGGATTTTACCGCGAAAGAAAATCCTTTTTGGAGAGCATATGCACCATAATTTCCCTTGTTATCTAGTGCCAGAAATCCTATTTGTATATTTTTAGCCTTCTCAGGATCTCTTTTTGCGATTCTTTCAACTACTTTTTTGCAGGCTTCGCGCGGACTATTTCCCTGGCGCATGTACTCCACAACAAGGTGTGATCCAACACATCGGATTACTTCTTCTCCAACGCCAGTTGAAGTTGCTGCACCTACCTCGCCATCAACAAACAGTCCTGCACCAATAACAGGGGAGTCTCCAACCCTGCCATGCATTTTAAAAGCCATTCCGCTTGTGGTACAACCTCCGCTCAACCTGCCTTGGCTATCCAATGCGAGCATACCTATGGTGTCATGGTTATCAATGCTCCCTGGAAAAAAGCCAGGATCTGGTGACTGATATGTTTTATTTTCAATATTCATTACAGGCGCATAGTTTGCTTTTTTCAACCATTCTTTCCAGGCAGCTTCGCTATCGGGCGTAAGCAGGTTTTCTTTCTGGAAACCATTTTCCAGTGCAAATTGTAAAGCCCCATCTCCAACAAGAATTACATGAGGTGTTTTTTCCATGACCATTCTCGCTACCGAAATCGGATGTTTAATGTGTTCCAGGCACATAACCGAACCACAATTACCTTTTTCATCCATGATGCATGCATCCAATGTGACTTTTCCGTCACGGTCCGGATAACCACCGTAACCAACAGTTTTATTACTTTGATCAGCTTCTGTAATTCTTGCGCCTTTTTCAATTGCATCTAAAGCGTGACCATTTGCTGATAATGTTTTCCAACCTTCAGCATTGGCTGCTTTACCAAAATCCCATGTTGAAATAATTATTGGTTTTTGGGGTTTGATAGATTTTGTATTTGATGGAAATACTCCGGATATTGCCGGAAATCCGAGTATTGTATTTCTTAAAAAGGATCTTCTGAACATCAAGGAATTTTAAAGAACAATTTACTGAATCTAAGTACATTAGCAATCTGAATTGTAAAATAAAAATTACCTATAATTTATATTATGTTAAATAGAATTTTTGCGAATCAAACTGCAACATTAAGACTAATTGTATTCGGTTGCTTATTGAATACCCTATCTGTTCATGGGCAGTTAAAATGGACTAACGTATCAGATCAGTATGGTTATTTTCCGCCATCTATTTCCGTTTTTAAAACACAAGATCAGCTTGAAGGCAGACCAAATATTGCATTTTATGTAGAAATTGATACAAGGGATAAAAATCTTGATTTTGATGTAGATACAACGTTGTACCGCAGACTTACACCTCAGCAGTTTTTTGACCGCAATGCTGTGCCACACATAGTAATGAATTGTTCATTTTTTGAATTCAAGCAAAACCGGAATGTTAACCTGATTGTCCAGCATGGTAAAATAGTTGCGTTTGACACCCCTGCAGTTTCGAGAAAAGGCAAAGACACGCTTACCTTTATGCACACACTCGTTAGTGATTTTGGTATGATTAATAAACGTTAAATGTATATTCTTTATAACTTAAACGACTCTTCATTTAAGTTTCCCTTTGTTCAATCTGAACCAATGAAGCCGGTAATAGATTCATTTCCGCTTTTCACTCTTAGCAATCCTGCTCTTCAGGCACTGAAACCTTGGAAGGTCAATTGGGCCTTTGGTGGTGGTCCGGTTTTAGTCTTAAACAGTCAGATTAAGATAACCAACAATGAAGAAAGGAAATTTGCAGGGAAAGCCATTAATGACCTCCATCCGAGAACCGCTATTGGATTTACTGCTGATCAGAAAATGATTTTACTTGTTGTTCAAGGTAGAATGCCTGGAATTGCGGCAGGTGCATCACTTAATAATCTGGCAGAAATCATGCTGA
>JBDLTO010000382.1:0-2911 GCA_039805815.1 Bacteroidota bacterium
ACAGGCTGGCATTCGGACCAGCACCCGGACAGGTAGAGAAAGTTGTTTCTATGGGTTTGGACGAATGGGTCATGTCTCAACTGAATCAGTCGGCCGCTGAAAATGAACTGCAAGAAAAACTGAAAAGGCTTGATGCATTGCAGCTCAGCAATGAACAGATTGCTGGCACCTACCTGAATGCAGTGCAGGTAATCAGGCAACTGCAACAATCAGGGAAACTGTCAAAAGACTCGATACCAAATACGGAAGATAGCGCCTACAGGAAAAAAATACAGGCATTGATGGAGTCATCCGGACTCAAACCACCACGTGAACTGAACAGACAACTGTTTGCTCAGAAAATGATTCGTGCAATAGCAGCTGATAATCAACTGAGTGAAGTGTTGACAGACTTCTGGTTCAATCATTTCAATGTCTCTATCACAAAAAACCTGGCACAGCCCTACGTGTTGACCTATGAACGTGACGCCATCAGGCCAAATGTTCTGTCCAATTTTGAAACATTACTCAAGGCCACAGCGCAACATCCTGCCATGTTGTTATACCTTGATAACGCCCTTAGTGGCAGCGATAACAATCCACTACAGGAAAGAGCCAGAGCCCGCATGACAAAGCAAAACAGCAACCGAAGACAAAACGGACTAAATGAAAACTATGCCCGTGAACTCCTGGAACTGCATACGTTGGGTGTTGATGCTGGCTATACGCAGCAAGATGTGCAAGCTGTTGCAAGAGCCCTGAGCGGTTGGACAGTCAGGCCATTGAAACAGGAGAATATGGCAGGTCTGACCAAACAGGTAAGCCGAAGACAAAACTTTGCTGTCGTTGAAAATGATTTCATGTTTGTGGCATTCAGACATGATGAGGGTGAAAAAACCATCCTGAATAAAAAGTATCCTGCCAATGGTGGATATGCAGAAGGACTGGCAGTCATACACCAGCTGGCAACACACCCATCCACCGCACGATTCATTTGTAAAAAACTGGCATCAAAGTTTGTTGCTGATGAACCCCCGGCAAATTTGGTTAGCGAAATGTCCAAAACTTTTATGGCAACTTCCGGGAACATCAAAGCGGTTTTGATCACCATGTTGAATGCACCTGAATTCTGGGAAAAAAAGTATGTTGGAAGCAAAACGAAATCACCTTTTGAACTCACTGTCAGTGCTGTAAGGATAACCAATGCCCGGGTATTACAGCCTTTTCAACTCTATAGCTGGTGTGATAAAATGGGACAACCACTGTATGGATACAACGCTCCAACTGGTTTTCCAGATAAAGCCTCATTCTGGATCAATAGCGGTTCATTACTCAACAGAGTGAATTTTGGCGTGTCATTGGTGGAAAATAAAATACCTGGCATACGTGTTCCTGATGTAGCAAAAGACATGGGTCTTCAGCTGGGTTCACCTTCATTTCAAAACAAATAATCAATACCCCAATGAAAAGAAGAGCTTTCATGAGATCAGGCGCATTGGCCGTTTTTGCTGCCGGATGGGGTGGATTACCTGCATTTGTGCATGCAGCAGCAACAGAGCAAAAAATCATCAATCCATATAAGCGAACCAAAACACTGGTTTGTATCTTTCAACGGGGGGCTATGGATGGATTGATGGCAGTATCCCCATATACCGACCCCAATCTCAAGACACTAAGACCAAGGCTTTTCATGAGTCCGGCTCAAACTGAAGGCGGCATGTTTGATCTGGATGGAAGATTCGCCCTCCACCCATCTCTTGCGTCTTTGATGCCCCTTTACAAAGAGAACAGAATGACAGTTGTACACGGCGTGGGGAGTCCAAACAACACCCGCAGTCATTTTGATGCCCAAGACTTCATGGAGTCTGGAATGCCTCACACTAAGTACAGTCTTTCAGGCTGGCTCAACCGGGCACTGACGCTCAAAGATCAGCCTACAACTCCCTTTAGTGGAGTGAGTATAACCAAGGCATTACCCCGTTCACTACAGGGAGAGGCTCAGAGCCTGGCCATCAGCAACCTCGAAGAATTTATTTTGCAAAACAACAATTCAGGTACAACACCTTTCGGATCAGCTTCATCATTTGAAGAACTTTACAAACAATCATCCAACCAATTGCTGAAACAATCCAGTAAAGATGGTTACGAAGCATTGAAATTACTGGACCCACAACAAGTAAAACAATACAAACCAGCAATAGGCGCTGCTTATCCCAATTCTCCACTCGGCAGATCCCTGAAACAGATAGCTGTGTTAATTAAGATGGAGGTTGGATTGGAAATCGGATTCGCAGAATCAGGAGGATGGGATACGCATATTAATCAGGGAACCATCAATGGTGCCTTCGCAAGAAACCTGAAGGATTTTGGTGATAGCATTGCTGCTTTCTGGACAGACCTGGGAAGTTATCAGGATGACGTGTCGCTGATGACCATGACTGAATTTGGACGAACTGTTCACCAAAATGGAACAGGCGGAACTGACCACGGACGGGCAAGCTGTCTGTTTCTGCTAGACAACTCTCTGCAAGGAGGAAAAGTATGGAATCAAATGGGAGGCCTCTCTAAAGAAGAACTGGAGGATGGCCGCGACCTTCCCGTTACCACTGATTTTCGTTCCGTATTCAGTGCTGTTGCTGCACATAGGCTTCAAATATCTGATAAAGAAAAACTATTTCCGGGATGGAAAGGTGAAAACATTTTCTGAACCAAATTATCCGTAAATCAAAAGAGTCGCCTACAGCATTTGAGCGTACAACGTAGTAATTTAGTGATGGCTCCGAAGTGATTTTATTTCCCTAAAACCGGACCACCATCATTCCATTTAACTTGGCGATTTGAGAGGTACCAGGTTTTACCATTGTCTTTGTTTCCCTGATAAAAGAGATACGTTTTTCCGTCATCGTCCTTAAATAAATGTGGATGTCCTGAT
>JBDLTO010000383.1:0-6866 GCA_039805815.1 Bacteroidota bacterium
AGGCACCATCAGAAAAACAATGGGAAAAATGATAACCGTAAGTAAACTGAGAATCCTGGTCAGGCCGTCAAGGATTAGTCCGAAACTACTGCCAATTCCGGGTAACCATACATAACTTACCTGATTGAGCATGAAATGCTTTGATGCTGTAAAAAACAGGGCAGTCAACATTACAACCAGACTGAGCAAGGAAAATATCATGGCATTTACCTTGGCGCCTTTTTCTGATTTGATAAAAAAAGAAAGAAGACCTCCAGCCAGTGGCAACCAGATCAGTAAAGCGGGAAAATTATCAAAAGCTGCGAACATATTCAATGCGTTTGATTAGGCTTTCCAGAGCAACTGGAAAATGAAAAATAATATAATGGAAACTGTCATTATCAGCACGTAAGAACCCGTTTGACCACTTTGCAACCACCTCAATTGTCTGGCGCTGAACTGTACACCCTTTCCTACACCGTTAACCAGTCCGTCAATGATTCTCTGATCCACTACCTTACTGAAGAATGCAGCAAGCTGGTTTACAGGTTTATCAACAATCAGTTCGTAAAATTCATCTACATACCACTTGTTGGCAAGGAATTTGCCCAGACCTGAAAGCTCTTTTTCATCAGAAGTTTTAATGCCAGCAAACTTTTTGCCTGCAATCAGAATTGTTACGACTATCAACAAAACCACTGCGCCCATCATCATGAGCTCCATGCTATGTGAAAGGTGATGGTGCTGATGTCTTTCAGGTAAAACCGGTAACAGGAAAGTTGATAATTTATGTGCTTGTGGGGCGAAAACTGCAGGGATTCCAACCCAACCAGCTGCTATTGAGAAAATCGCAAGAATAATCAGGGGGAAAGTCATCGAAAAAGGTGATTCATGAAGATGCTCAGCCTGTGTGTCGGTTCCCCTAAAAGTTCCGGAAAAGGTCAAAAAATACAACCTGAACATATAGAATGCAGTCATGAGGGAAGTGATGACACCTAGCGCATAATAAACTGGACTCATGTCATGCGCGGCAGCAAGAATTTCATCTTTGGAGAAAAAACCTGAAAAAGGAGGGATACCTGCTATTGCAAGACAACCAATCAGGAATGTAAGGTGAGTGATAGGAAGCTTTTTACGCAAACCACCCATTTTCATGATATCCTGCTCATGATGCATAGCGTGAATCACACTACCAGCGCCGAGAAATAGCAAAGCCTTAAAAAAGGCATGCGTCATAACATGGAAAACACCACCAGTATATGCACCTACACCTAACGCCATGAACATGAGTCCAAGCTGGCTTACAGTAGAATAAGCCAGGATTTTTTTAATGTCGTTTTGTTTGAGCGCTATTGTTGCTGCAAGCAATGCCGTGGCAATACCAACAATTGCAACAAGGTGTTGTGTTGTTGGTGCAAGGGTATAAAGCACATTGCTTCTTGCAATCATGTATATTCCCGCAGTTACCATTGTAGCTGCATGGATAAGTGCAGAAACCGGCGTTGGACCGGCCATTGCGTCTGGCAACCATGTGTAAAGCGGAATCTGAGCAGACTTACCCATTGCCCCTATAAAAAGAAGTATGGTGATGCCTGTAAGTACGGTAACCGGTGCCGTTGAAGCTTTTGCAAAAACTTCTGCATAGGTAATTGATCCGAACTGGGAAAGCATCCAGAAAATAGCAAGTAGGAATCCCAGGTCTCCTACGCGGTTCATGATGAACGCCTTCTTTGCGGCATTGTTGTAGTTATTATTCCCGAACCAATATCCAATCAATAAATAAGAGCAAAGGCCTACACCTTCCCATCCTATGAACATGACAATGAAGTTAGCCCCCATGACAAGTAATAACATGGAAAAAACGAACAGATTGAGGTATGCAAAATAACGGGCAAAATGTGCAGGCGTCTCTTCATGCATGTATGCAGTAGAGTAAATATGAATCAGAGAACCGATACCTGTTATAATTAATAGGAAAAGAGAACTGAGCTGATCTATCTGAAACGCAAATGGAATATTCAATCCTGCCACTTTGATAAAATCAAAGAGGTTAATAACATGAACAGTAAACCCTGGTTCAGAAACTTCAGAAAAAGCAAGCAAGCTCAACACGAATGATGCAACAAGCACACCACTTCCAATAATACCTGCAAGTGTTTTGGAAAGAAAATTTCTTCCTAACCCGTTGATTAAAAAACCAACAAAAGGGAGGAGCGGGATCAGAAAAACGAATTTACTCATATCAGTCATTATAACTTGTCAGTCAATTGAAAAATCAGTGTTTAAGCCTGTTGAGAAAATTGATATCAACAGAGTGTATATTTCGGTACAACATCACAATAATTGCCAGCCCAACAGTCACCTCCGCTGCCGCAACAACCATAATAAAAAACACGAACAGCTGAGCCTCTGTTCCTACAGTGGTTGTTTTATCAAGTGCATACGCAGCAACATGATGCATTTTGGAAAAGGCAACCAACAATATATTAACTGCATTCAACATCAGTTCTATACACATGAAGATAATGATCGCATTCCTGCGTGTCAAGACACCAACTATGCCAATGGCAAAAAGTGCCAGAGAGAGAAATATGTAATAATTAACGGGGATGATCGGCATATAAATTTGTTTAAGCTGCAGGTGTTGAAGTTTCTTTTTTTCCAAGTACCACAGCTCCTACCATGGCGCTGAGGAAGAGAATACTGCTTATCTCAAAGGGTACAACATATTCTGTAAAAAGGGTATTTCCCAGATTTTTTATCAGTCCTATACTTCCCTCCCCTTTCATGCTGTTGATATATCCGGCATTGTCTTTCAGTGCTGCAACAAGAATAAGCAACAGACTTCCTCCAGAAACAACAGCTGCCAGCCTGAGCCACACGCTTTTCTGTGGTTCGCTTTCCTTATTGAGGTTCATAAACATGATCACAAAAAGAAAGAGTACCATAATGGCCCCGGCATAAACAATCATGTTCACTATTGCCAAAAACTGTGCATTCATCAAAATATAATGACCCGTGATGGCTATGAATACAAGTATCAACCACAAGACACTGTGCACAGGATTATCGCTGGAAACCACCATCAATGCACTGAACAGAGCCAATGCAGTTAGTATCCAAAAAAGAATTTCAGTAATGTGCATGGTTATTTATTTTTTAATTGCTGCTCACGTTGTCCTTTAGCTGCCTCAAAGCTTTCCTTGCTTGTTACAGGATTTGGAATCAATAACTCATCTTTTGAATAGATGAATCCTTTTCTTGTAAAGTTAGAAGGAGCAAAGGTTTCAGAGAGATAGATGGCATCTTTCGGACAGGCTTCTTCACATAATCCGCAGAATATGCAACGAAGCATGTTGATTTCATATTTGGCTGCATATTTTTCTTCCCTGTAAAGATGCTCCTCGTTGGGCAAACGTTCAGCAGCTTCCATGGTGATTGCTTCTGCAGGACAAGCTACTGCACATAATCCGCAGGCCGTGCAATTTTCTCTGCCTTCCTCATCCCTGTTCAACACATGCAACCCCCTGAATACAGGGCTGAATGGACGTTTTTCTTCAGGATAATGAATGGTAGCTTTCTTTTGGAACATATGCTTGAGGGTTATGCCCATGCCTTTGAGTATTGCCGGGAGGTATAACCTTTCCATGAAGCTCATCGGCTTCTGCTCCAGTACTTTAGCCCTATTCGTTAATGTAGCCATAGATTTATTTATTTAGCCATAAAACAACAACTGCAGTTATCAGCATATTGGCCAGTGCCAGCGGAATCAGTTTCTTCCATCCCAGATCCATGAGCTGGTCATACCTGAAACGGGGTATAGTCCACCGTACCCAAATGAACAGAAAAAGAAAGAATAGTATTTTGCTGAACAATGCTGCAAATCCAAGAGCTGCAACTGCATTAACCCCAATATTGGCAGCGAGTGCCGCTTCATCTACAAAAGGAATATCATATCCACCAAAAAACAGGGTTGCTACAACTGCGCTGGAGATGAACATGTTAACATATTCTGCAAACAGGTAAAGTCCGAGCTTCATAGATGAATACTCTTGGTGGTAACCGAAATTCAGCTCATTCTCTGCTTCCGGCAGGTCAAAGGGAGTTCTGTTACATTCGGCAAAAACACAGATCAGAAAAATAAGGAACCCCAGTGGCTGGTAGATGATATTCCAACCTCCGGTCATCTGCTGTTCCACTATGGATTTAAGGCTGAGTGTTCCGGTAAGCATCAGTAGTGCTATCAATGAAAGCCCCATAGCTAGCTCATAGGAGATAATCTGTGAAGCGCCACGCACAGCCGCCATCAGTGAAAACTTATTATTAGAGGCCCAACCTCCAATCATAATGCCATAAACACCCATACTCACGACTCCGAAAACATACAAGATACCAATATTCACATCTGCAATTTGCAGACTAACCTGTCGTCCGAAAACCTCAATGGTTGGTCCCCATGGAATGACTGCACTGGTGAGCATCGCTGTTATCATCGCCAAAGCAGGTCCCAATACAAACAACATCCTGTTGGATGTTAAGGGTATAATTTCTTCTTTGAAAAATAATTTCAATCCGTCTGCTGCAGGTTGCAACAGTCCGAATGGACCAGCCCTGTTCGGACCTCTTCTGTCCTGCATCCAGGCAGCAATCTTGCGTTCACCATAGGTTGTATACATGGCTACTAAAAGTGAAAAAGATATGATTCCACCGATCAGCAAAAGCTTCTCCAGTCCCAGTGAAAGATCTATCGCCAGCATTTCCATATCGATCAATGTTTTTTATCTGTTTTAGCATAGAGCGCACTAGTAGCGGGTCCGTTTACCTGGCTTAAGTCAATTGCAGGATCATTTACCTCACTAACGGTATGAATATCCATCAGCAGTTGTGGCTTTCTGCCATCCATCACAGCAGAAAAAGTTTCAACTGGTTTAATAGAATGCTCGTAATGTCCCTGTGATATAACTGAATGCCTGTTTACAGGAGCTGCGCCTTCAATAATCCAGTCACTAGTTTTTTTCTTTTCAAACCTGCATTCATTGCATATCCATTCTTCCACTTCGCCCCATTGGTCCTTTCGGGCAGTTACTCGCAAGACCTCTTCACCACGCTGCCAAAGGGTAACTTTTCCGCTGCAGCAGCTGCATTCCCTATGCGCCAAAACAGGCTTTGTAAACCACACCCTGTTTTTGAATCGGAAGGTTTTATCGGTAAGTGCACCAACAGGACAAACATCAATAACGTTTCCTATAAAGTTGTTATCCAGTGATTTTTCAATGTAGGTGGCAATTTCTGCATGGTCGCCCCTGCTCAGTACCCCATGAACACGCTTTTCTGTAAGTTGGTCTGCTGTAAATACACATCGGTAGCAAAGAATACAACGGGTCATATGCAGCTGAATATACGGCCCGAGATCATGTTTTTCAAAAGTCCTTCGTTTGAACTCGTAACGTGTTCCCTGTTTACCATGCTCATAACCAAGATCTTGCAAGTGACATTCCCCGGCCTGATCGCACACAGGGCAATCGAGCGGATGGTTGAGGAGTAAAAACTCCACAACACCATTCCTGGCATCGGCAACGCGGTTACTGGTTATATTCTTCACTTCCATCCCATCCATGACACCAGTGCGGCAACTTGCTACAAGTTTAGGCATGGGACGGGGATCAGCTTCGCTTCCTTTGCTTACTTCCACCAAACAGGTTCGGCATTTCCCACCACTACCCTGCAGTTTGCTGTAGTAGCACATTGCAGGGGGCACCACATCACCACCAATCATCCTGGCCGCCTGCAGTACAGTTGTACCTGCCGGAACATCAATCGTGATGTTGTCGATCGTTACTTTCAGTGTTTTAACTGCTTCGGTCATATAATCCTTTTAACAGGTTGTTATCCTGAGTTTATGCTGGAAAATGTATTTCATCGGCATAGTGTGCCAATCCGTAATTTTTTTCAAGACACAATTGCGGGTTGTTGATATGCCACTCAAATTCATCTCTGAAATGCCTGATTGCAGCGGCTACCGGCCATGCGGCAGCATCTCCAAGCGGACAAATCGTATTTCCCTCAATTTTTCGCTGAATATCCCACAACAGATCTATATCACTCATTTCTCCTTTTCCACCATCAATCTTCTTGAGGATTTTCTCCATCCATCCTGTCCCTTCCCGGCAAGGCGAGCATTGTCCGCAACTTTCATGTCTGTAGAACCTTGCCAAAGTGAGTGTATTTTTTACAATACATTGATCTTCATCCAGCACAATGAATCCACCTGACCCCATCATGGATCCTGTAGCAAAGCCTCCATCAGAAAGGCTTTCATAGTTCATATACCTGGTTTCACCCTTTGCCGTCTTCAGCAGCAGATTTGCAGGGAGGATGGGAACGGATGATCCACCTGGAATGCACGCTTTAAGTCTTTTACCATTGGGGATTCCACCACAGTACTCGTCGCTGAAGATAAACTCCTCCACGGAGATGGTCATGTCAATTTCATAAACCCCTGGCTTATTGATGTTGCCGCAAGCAGAAATCAACTTGGTACCTGTTGACCGTCCCACTCCGATTTTAGCATACTCTTCGCCACCCATATTCATGATGGGAACAACAGCAGCAAGGGTTTCAACATTATTCACCACCGTTGGACAATCCCACAAGCCCTTGATTGCCGGAAATGGTGGCTTGATACGTGGATTACCACGTTTGCCCTCGAGTGATTCTATCAATGCTGTTTCTTCACCGCAGATATAGGCGCCAGCACCGCGCTGAACGTATATCTCACAATCAAATCCTGAACCGAGGATGTTTTTCCCAAGAAAGCCCTGCTGTTTAGCTTCAGCTATTGCCTGTTCAAGGATACCAACAATCCAGGCATATTCTCCGCGGATATA
>JBDLTO010000384.1:0-7473 GCA_039805815.1 Bacteroidota bacterium
TGTCGGTCATTTCACCACCATCCTTTTTACAGGAAACGATTAATATAGCTGTCAGGAAAACAAAGACGAGGGGAGCTAAAATTCTTTTCATTGTAGAGGTTATTGTTGGCTTGTGGCGCAAAGGTACCTTTTTATTGTTTTTTTAGTTCCTTCAAGAAAATATCCTTGTACTCCACTTTCATCTTGGGCATCACATGTACCTGCAGTCCAATCAACCCCTCCAGCTTTCTCTTGGTTGGGTCTTCATCTGTGGTTTCACTCATCAATACACCATTGATATAATGCTTCATGTTGTTGCCATTGGCGATGATATGGATGGTATTCCAGTCATCTTTGCGGATTTCCTCCTTTAGTTTGTCTGAGTCGCCCACTGTTCCGGTAATGGTTGGTTTTTGTCCGGTTTGCAAGGTTGCTTGTTGTCCCCTCATCGCCAAAAATCCCCTGCCCCTTTCCTCATAGTTTTGTCCGGTATACCTGTTGGCCCCGTCTATATCTGCCTGATAACCTTTTAATCCGTAGGCTACATTTTCAACAGGTTCACTGCGGTATTGTACACCGCTGTTGCCTTCCGGACTGATCCGGTAGGTAGCCATGAATTCGAAGTTCTCAGGTGCCTTGCCTTTGTAGATGAGGAAGGTGTTGGTTTTGAGTTGTTTTTCTGGACTCACTTCTCCTATAAAACTTCCGTTTTCGATACGCCAATGTGCGGTATCGGCATCCCAGTTTTTCATGGTTTTACCGTCGAAAATGCGTTTGAATCCGGTTTTACGGTCTTGTGCGGAGGCAAATACTGAAAGAACGAGCAGCATACCCATTAGGAGGCTAAGCCGGCTGTAACAATATTTCATGTTGTCTGATTTTGGGGTTACTGACAGGATTTCCAGCTGCGGCTGGCAGCGGAATCAAGTACGGCCTGGCACACTTTCTGGGTTTCCAGTGCTTCCCTGAAGGTGGGTGAACAGGGTGTATTGGTCTCGATGCTCTTCAGGAAATCTGCAGCCTGGTGTACAAAGGAATGTTCGTATCCGATACCCAAACCAGGTACCCACCATTTGTTCATATAGGGTTGTTCTCCATCAGTAACATGGATGGAGCGCCATCCCCGGAGGTTGGATTCATCTCCATTGTCAAAGTATTCCAGCCTATTTAGATCGTGGAGGTCCCAACGGATAGAGGCATTGGCGCCATTGATTTCGAAGGTGTATAAAGCCTTGTGTCCTCGTGCATACCGGGTAGATTCAAAAAGTCCGAGTGATCCATTGTTGAACCGACAGAAGAAAGAACATGCATCGTCAATATGAACTTCCTCTACTTTACCTGTCAGTTGATGCATTCTCTCTTTAACGAAGGTTTCCGTCATGCCAGATACTTCACTGATTCCGCCGTTGATCCAGATAGCAGTATCCACACAATGCGAAAGAAGGTCTCCCACCACGCCAGAGCCAGCAACAGCCGCATCCATACGCCAGAGACCTTCTCCACCCTGGGGCAGGTTTTCGTTGATGGTCCAGTCTTGCAGGAAGTTGGCCCTATAGTGGTATATCTTGCCCAATTTGCCGGAGGCAACGATGTTTTTGGCGAGGGTTACAGCCGGAATCCTGCGGTAATTGTACCAAACAGTATTACGTACGCCTGCTTTTTCAATGGCATCCACCATTTCGGCAGATTCTTCCAGGTTTCTGGCGAGTGGTTTTTCGCAGAGGATCATTTTACCTGCTTTAGCAGCTGCGATGGCAATTTCTGCGTGGGTGTCATTGGGGGTGCAGATGTCTACTGCATCGATATCATTCCTTTCAATCAGTTTGCGCCAGTCTGTTTCATAACTTTCAAAGCCCCACTGTTCAGCAAAAGCTTTAACCTTGGTTTCGTTGCGGAAGCAAACAGCTTTGAGGACTGGTTGGTATTCGAGTTCAGGGAAGAAATTACCAATGCGGTTGTATCCGTTGGAATGGGTTCTGCCCATGAATCCTCCACCGATGAGGCCTATATTGAGTTTCTTTTTGGTTGACATGTTTTTTCAATTTTTGTGTTGATTAATTGCTCCATCCATGGTGGTCGCGCACTTTGATCAGTGCTGCCAGGATATCATTCCAGGTTTGCTGTTTCAGCATGACATCATTGGGGAACATGCAACCATCCCAACAGATGTGCTGAAAAGCTTTCGTGAGTTCTCCGTTTTCATCGCGCAGCCAATAACCTGCATGTCTGGCAATATCCAATTTACCATTGGGGTCAAGGGCTTGGCAGTGTCTGCCGGTCTTGTCATGTGATCCAGTGCCATGCACGGTACCGTCGTTTTGTGCCACATGGAAGTCGATGGTCCATGGCCTGAGTGCAGCGGTTAATTTTTTCAGTCCGGCATCCAATGTTGCTCCATCTGACCAGTCGAAGTTTTCCGGGAGGATGCGGTGTTCAGGTGCGTTGTAGCCCAGGAGGTAGAGGAGAGTATGGGCCATATCTGCCTGGAAACCGATATTCGGACGATCAACAGCCTCGAGTGTGTCGATCATGGCTTTCCAGCTGTGCATACCACCCCAGCAGATTTCCCCTTCGGCAGCGAGTTTTTCGCCATAGTCCGCTGCCACATCGCAGGCTTCACGGAATGTTTCTGCAATCAGTTTGGTATTGCCTGCAGGATCCTGAGCCCAGGCTTCCGGCTTGCTGGCAGAGTCTATCCGGATGATGCCATAAGGTCTCACACCGGCATCGCGCAGTTTTTTTCCGAACTCGCAGGAGCGGCGAACCATGTCCACAAAAACGGCACGGTCTTCTTTGCTGCCCATAGCTGGCCCGCCCCAAATGGGTGCCACAAGGGAACCAATGTTCAGGTTGAGTGCGCCTACTTTGTCGGCAAGACGCTTGATGCCATCGGCAGTTTCATCTATGTTGAAGTGGGGTTCAAAGAGACCAATGTCAATGCCATCAAACTTGACGCCATCGACTTCGGCATTGGCTGTGAAATCAATAAGTGTATCCAGTGAAATGGGTGGTTCGGAGTCCGGACCTTTTCCTACAATGCCGGGCCAGGTGGCATTGTGCAGTTTGGGGTAATTGTTTTGTGACATCGTTGCAGTTTTATGTTGTTAAATCAGAGTTGATGTTGTTGGCATTTTTCGCGGATGAAGGAAAGTCCCTTTTCTGCCATATCCCAGGGGGCTGAGTATTCCCGCCATACGTTGATGGCGTTGGCGAAATCGGGATCGTTGCGGGAGAATGCCTCGATGGTCAGCCATCCGGAATAATTGACGGCTGCAAGGGTGGCAAAGGTTTCATCCCAGTGCACATGTCCGTCTCCGGGTGTGCCACGGTCGTTTTCGCTTATGTGGACATGCGCCAGGTGGGGAGCTATACGCCTGATTGCATCTGCAGCTTTTTTTTCTTCTATGTTGGCATGGTGAGTATCGTACATGGCCCGAACATTCGGATGATTGGCGAGGGTCAGGAGATGTGTCAGCTGGTCCATCGTATTGCAGAGGTAACATTCAAAGCGGTTTAATGCTTCCAATGCGAGTGTAACGCCTGCAGTTGCTGCATATTCACCAGCCTGGTGCAGGACTTCTGCGCAGTATTGGTATTCAGCCTCCTGTGGGGCCTGCCGGGTGAAATAACCGTGTGCGGAATGGAAGGGACCGCACAAAATGGTTGAACCGATGGCATGAGCACGGTCGATACCCCATTTGATTCGGTCAAGGGCTTTGGCCCTAACCTGTGCATCAGGATCAGTGGGATTTTGAGAGGGATCCACTACAAAAACTGCGGTGGTTTCAAGTCCGATTGATTGGGCGTGTTTGCCGAACCTGGTGTAGGCATCATCTCCGGGAGCGCCGATAAAGCATTCCGCGCCATCATAACCAATGGCTTTTAGTTTATCCAGCAAAGGGAATTGGTCGTCTGAAACTACAGCCGACCATACAAGGGTATTGAAGCCGATTTTATACATGTGTAAAGACTGTTTTATTTCCGATAAGGTACATTGATTTGCATGGGTCCTGCCCATTTTTTAGGAACTTTTTTACCAGCAGCCCAATGGATGGCATTGATTACGAGCCGCTGAAAAGGTACTTGGTCAAAATCTTCAGGATGTCCGAGTGTGGTAAAGAATATTTTTGCACCATAGCTGTTGGTGCCTGTCCAGGCTACCGGATTATCATATGCTTTGGGTGTGTTTGGATTAACGGAATGCCCCATTAGCAAGGCTTTTGATCCATTTGATGGGTAGTTGGGCAATACCTGGTACAACCAGGAGCGGGCATGAAAGGCCTCTTTGGCTCCTGTGAGTATGGGGTCATCACCTGCAGCGTCAATGAGCTTGACATCGGTTGAAGATTCATGGCCGTAATGGGTGTGTTTGTTGACACCGCCCCAGCCTGGAGGAGTGTTGAAGGCAAACTCGCCAAAGGCATTCCATTTTTCCAGCGGATGTCCTTTTGGATAATTGAATGCATGGGTAGTGGTGCGGAAACCTACCAGTGGTTTTTTGGAAAGTAGGTAGTTTTCGATGTGTTTCACCTGATCGGCAGGTAGCCTTCTCCAACGCAGGAAAAAAACAGCCATGTCCGCTTCCTGCAGGGCTTCCAGTCCGGGTATGTTTTCTTCCGCATTGTGGTCTGGATAGGCTTTCAGTATCTTGGTTCTGAATCCATAGTTTTTTTCCAGTTCCTGCGCAATCACCGGTAGGGTCGCTTCACCACTGTATTCATGGTCACCGGTTACAAACACAATCAGCGGTTTTTTGGATGCACTTCGCTTTTCCTGCGCGCCAGCTGAAGCCAGCAGCAGGATTCCCAATAATGACAATGCCATGCATTTCACAACTGTTGATCTTATTTTCATAATCCGGTGTTTGGGTATTAAGTTAAATGATTTGGGTGATTTTTATTGTTCGAAGGGGTGTTGTTTCAACAATTCATCAGGAGTATAAAATCCAGATTTGTCTTTGATGGCTGCCCTGACTTGTTTGACTTTTTCAGCTGATACTGCTGGGGCCTTGTTGCCAAAGGCGTTCCGCACATAGGTGAGTAAAGTGGCCATTTCCTGATCATTAAGCATGCCACCGTATGGGGTCATGGGTACCTGACCCGGGTATTTCTTGCCATTTACTTCAATCGGACCATAAATGCCTTTGATGACCAGCTTGATAAGCCGCTCTTCACTGCCGGTAACCCATTTGGAAGCTGCAAGAGGAGGGAAGCCTGCGGCCTCCAATCCTTTGCCATCGGGTTGGTGACAGGTATTGCAATATCCATCGCGCATATAGATGGCTTTTCCGGCGGCAATTGTAGATGCTGCTACGCCCCCTGACGGTGTGTTAGTTGCAGGTGCAGCAGGCTTTTTGACCACCGCATGTCCATTGATATGGGCTTCTGCGGTTTCCCAAGCTTTCTGCATCCAGCTGTCGAGCGGCTTTTTGCCGGCTTCGAGGATGATGGGAAGTCCTTTATCCTTAGTAAGCCAAGAGGCTGATGCAATGGCTTCCAACCTTACCCGTGCTTCGCTGTCTTTGGCAGCTTGCATCAGGAGTGCAGCTTTGTTGGGCAGTTCGGTGCCGGAGAAGCGAACCACTTCTACTGCTGCAGCCCTGACCCGGTATTCTTTTGCCTGCAAGAGCCTGTTGAGCAGGGGCTGGTCTACCTTGTTTTGTCCCCAGCTCACCCAAAGGGCTTCCAGCAGCAGTTGTTCATATTGTGGTGCGGTTTTATCTAATGCAGCCACCCAAGATTTGAGTGCCGGCAGCACTTCAGTTGCAGGATGTTCCCTGAGTTCTCTGCGTGTTCTGTATCGGGTTCTGTACTCTGGCAATTTCAGGTTTTCCAGGAGCTCCTGAACGGAGGCGCCATCCACTTTTGCAGGGGTTACCAAAGGTCTGGATGGATAGGTTACGCGGTAGATCCTGCCATGAACATGGTCTCTCAATGGATCACGGATATTGTGTTGCATGTGCCCAATCAGCACATTGTGCCAATCTGCTATATAAAGTGAGCCGTCTGGTGCAAATTCGAGGTCAACAGGACGGTAATTGATATCAGTAGAAACTACAAGGTCCTGGCGGTGCTGGCTGCTGTAGCCGGCTCCTGCATCCATCATTTTATGCTGCTTGGTACCCAGGAATCCAATGGTGTTGTTGATGAGCATATCGCCCTGAACTTCATCCGGGAAGTGCCTGCTGGAAACAAACTCTAATCCGGAGGTAGGCCTTACCCGGTGTTTTTCTTCGATGATGCTGGCGCCCTTCGGTGTTGCCACGCCATAACGTGGCTTGATAGTTCCGGGAAGCATCCAGGTTACATCCGGACCGGATGTTTCTGCATAGAAAACCTGTCCCCAGGCATCAAAAGCAATTCCCCAGGGATTGGGAATGGATACCTGTGCAATGCGATCAAGTTTTTTCTTTTTAGGGTCATAACGGAAAAAACCGCCGTTGGTGCCCCTTACAGGCCCGTAGGCCGTTTCAATATCATTGGCCAGGAAAACACCCTGCCCCATGTAAATCGCGCCGGATGCGTCGGTTGTGTAAGCGTGGTGGGCATGGTGGGTGTCATGATCGTCAAATCCGCTGAGTAAAACCTCACGGGTATCTGCTTTGTCGTCTCCATTGGTGTCTCTGAGGAGCATGAAGTTGGTACCTTGAGAGAGGTATACACCCTCTGGGGCAAGTTCAAAACCAAGGGGTAGCTGGAGATTGTCTGCAAAGGTGATTTGCTTGTCTGCTTTTCCGTCGTTGTTGGTGTCTTCGAGGATGATCAGTTTGTCGTTTGGTTTGGGGTCCCCTGGCTTCCAATGCGGATAGGTTGGCATCACTGCCACCCACAATCTGCCTTTGTTGTCGAAGGAGATTTGCACCGGATTGGCAAGGTCTGGGAATTCCCTCTCAGATGCATAAAGATCTATTTTATAGCCCGGGGCTACTGTAAATTTATCCAAGGCTTCTTGTCCATAAAGGTAACGCAGTTCTGCATTCTTGTCTTTAGGTGTGTAGTTGGTTTTAACCGGTGGCAGCGATGATGTGCGGGCATCAGCGGCAGCAACATCCATACGGATTCCTTTGGCAGCCATCCAAATGGCGGTATCGCGGATCAGGGTCATCTCCCTGATTTTCTTTTGTTCTGCTGGGTAGTTGTCTGGTCCGAAAGGATTGTACCTTCTTCCGAAAACATGTACGCCGTTGGGGATTTTATAGTCGTTGTGCCACATCCAGTTTTTTTCCATGACTGCAGCATACACGGCCTCGCTGTGCTTACTTGTGCTGTTTTTCTTTCCGAAAATTTCATCTGCCAGGAAGGGCCCGAAGCGGGCGTAGCCTGCATTGGTCAATTGTGCCCCGTCGATGGTCAATTCACTGGAAGGGTCATCCAACCAGGGTTTACTGGCGGTAAAGGCATCAATGCAGAGCACCTTGTTTTTAGCGGCCACTTCTTTCATGGCAAGGGTATACATTTTCAGGTTGGCGTTTTCCGCAACTCCGTTGGGGAGGTC
>JBDLTO010000385.1:0-3657 GCA_039805815.1 Bacteroidota bacterium
CTGCATCGAAACTGCCAATAACTGAACCCGGTCGTTGACCTCCTTTCATAGAAAATTCCGGATCGATACCCAGATGAACTTGGGGGTTTTTCAGATATTTTTCAAGTACTGGAATTTCTTCCTGCAGGGAACTAAGTCCAACTTGAATATCCAGAAAAACCAGTGCATTGATCTCCTGAGCCATCCGGATTATTTTATCAATTTCACTTGAGGGCATACGTAATCTATACTTACCGGAAGGTCCGGGATCAAGTTGAGCTGTTGCAACTATATAATGTAAAGCTGGAATTGCAGGAGTAGATGTGTCAATTTTATTCCATGTTGTAACTTCCTCCTGAAGGCGTTTAAACATTTGAGGTTTCGGTAATTCACCCAAAATTCCCATTCTAGTTGAATAAAGATTGCCATAATAGGCTATAATTCTATTGAAAGGTAAAATTGCACCCGGGAGTGGAAAGAGATTATTGAAAGTCCATTTACCTGAAGTATCTCCGTTTGCCATTGCCTTCATGCGCATGGTATATCCCGCAGAATCAAGCACTGGAATAACTTTATCATTTTTAATTAAGATTGAATCCTTAAGCTGTAAAATGGGTCCATTCTGGGCATTCCCACACCCTGAGAATATCACACAAGCAAAAAGATGGGTTGAGAAAATTACAACAAACTTGAATTTCATGTTTTTTTATCAATTGTTAAGGAGTTCAAATAACTTTTTTAGATCGTCATTTGATTTAAGTTTCAGCCTATTGGCAGTTGTCAGCTGATTAATCTTTGCCCTAAGGTCTGGTAATGCATCTGAAATAGATGATTCACTTCTTTTTACCTTAGTCATCTTTCCAAATGCGACATCGTAAACATAGATTTCTTCTGATGGCGTAAATTTCTTCTTAGAGCCTGTGCTACCGTAAACATAAATATCTGATGGATAACTGAATCTGTAATTAACCAACTGGAATTTGGGGCCATCAGCAATAACCTCATATAGTGTTTCTTTTGAAAACCTTCCATTGACCGGATAACCACTCCGGAATAAAAGTTCATCAACATTTCCTTCAACCTGAAGCAAAATACGAAAGCTTAAAACCGGGTCATTAAAAAGGAAAAGTTCACCACTCCTATTGAAATAAAGTTCATTTTTTTCTAAGTTGAATTTAATTTCAATATCCTTTGCAACACCCCCATCTTTGAAATAGACTGTTCCTTTAGACCAGTCATTGTTTAACAATGGAGATCCTTCTATATTGTTATTGTCTTTATTTACAATAGGCCTGCCTCGAATGTTATAGGCTTCAACCATAAAATTGGTAGATACCTGTGAAGTAATGGATTGGCCGATTACCGGAAAAATGCCGAAAACTGGCAAAATCATGAGGAAAAATATCTTCAAAAACTTTTTCATGGTAAAAACTTGAAGATTAAAAATATAAAAGAAAATGCAACTCCCTTGCTAAATCTTGAGATACATGACATTTGGCATACCTTTGGGATCTAAAAAATAGATATATTGGATTTTACATCATTTCATTTTCATGAATCGCTTTCAGAAAGTTTAGCCATGAGTGGCTACAAAAAGCCAACTCCCATACAGGAACAAGCGATTCCAATTATTTTATCAGGAAAAGACCTGGTAGCTTGTGCCCAAACAGGAACTGGTAAAACTGCAGCATTTTTGCTGCCCATTCTGCATAAACTACTTTCAGACAATCTCAAAGACAGTGAAGTACATGCACTGATTATGGTGCCTACAAGAGAACTTGCTGTTCAAATCAGTAGTCATTTAGACGGACTTACATATTTCTCATCAATCAGCTCAATTGCAGTTTATGGAGGTGGAGATGGAGGCAGTTTTGTAAGGGAAAAACAGGCACTTACGCAAGGAGTGGATATCGTTGTTGCCACACCCGGAAAATTGATATCCCATCTCAATATGGGATATGTGAAGATGAAAGAATTGAAATACCTGATCTTGGATGAAGCCGACCGCATGTTAGACATGGGATTTCATGATGATATCATGCGTATTATTTCCTACTTACCTAAAGAACGTCAAACCCTTCTTTTTTCAGCTACAATGCCTCCCAAAATTCTGCAGCTGACAAAAAGTATATTACAGGATCCAGCTGAGGTAAGCATTGCGTTGTCAAAACCACCTGAAAGCATAAAACAACTTGCATATGTTGTTTATGACACCCAAAAAATACCTGTCATTCAACATATTCTCTCAGAAAAGGAATATAAATCTGTATTGATTTTTTGCTCCAAAAAGCAAACAGTTAAACAATTGACAGCACAATTAAAAAAGAAAGGGTTGAATGCAGCAGATATTCACTCTGACCTGGATCAAACCCAACGAGAAGATGTCTTACTGGAATTTGCTTCAAAAAGACTGCCTATACTGGTTGCAACAGATATTCTGAGCAGGGGAATTGATATTGATCAAATTGAACTTGTAATAAACTTTGATGTACCGTCTGACGGCGAAGATTATGTTCACCGAATAGGAAGAACTGCCAGAGCAGCCACTACCGGAGCTGCCGTTACTTTGATCAACCCTGACGACCAACATAAGTTTCAACGTATTGAAAAGCTTATTGCCAAAATTGTTGAAAAAGCTTCTTTGCCTGAATCTTTGGGTGCAGGTCCTGAATATGGAGTCAAATCAACCCGAAATGGACCTCCCAATCGAACTAGTAAAAATAAACCATCTTGCAAATCTGGAAATACCAAACAATCTGGGCATCAAAAAGTTATGCAACAGCCTCTAAAACAAAATCAAAATAATAATGGGGAGCGAGCAACACCGCAGGAACCAAGAGTCAAAATAACAATAACTAAACAGGGGCCAAAACTTCAATAGCCCCTGTTTGCATTGATTATTTATCATTCCTGAAAACTACAAGTCCATCAAAAACATCTACCATTACAGGGCGCGACTTGTCAATATCACCGGCCAATATTCGCTTAGATAATTGATTGATAATTTCTTTTTGTATCAGTCTCTTGAGCGGTCTCGCCCCGAACTGTGGATCATAACCATGTTCTGAAAGAAAATCAATTGCGTAAGGAGTAAATGAAAGTTCAATTCCACTTTCTCTAACTAACAGCTCCAGACTATGCAACTGGATTTCAATTATTTTCCTAACTTCTTTCTTGGAAAGAGGTTGGAACATAATAATCTCATCAACCCTGTTGAGAAATTCAGGACGAATTGTTTGTTTAAGCAGATTCATAACACCAGATTTCGCGAATGCTACAGCATTCTCCAGATTGTCTGGTTCAGCCTGCTCAAAAGCATCCTGGATCAGGTGACTCCCCAAATTGCTTGTCATGATGATGATGGTATTCTTAAAATTCACTACTCGTCCCTTATTATCTGTCAGCCTTCCATCATCAAGTACCTGAAGTAACACATTCCAAACATCCGGGTGTGCCTTTTCAATCTCATCAAGCAATACAACACTATAAGGCTTTCTTCTGACAGACTCCGTAAGCTGTCCACCTTCTTCATATCCAACATAGCCGGGAGGTGCCCCAACCAGTCGGGAGACAGTATGCTTTTCCTGATATTCACTCATATCTATCCTCGTCATCATCGTCTCATCATCAAAAAGATAGGCTGCCAAGGTTTTGGCCAATTCTGTTTTTCCTACACCG
>JBDLTO010000386.1:0-8911 GCA_039805815.1 Bacteroidota bacterium
TTGAGGGTAAATTTGGGTGCATCAGGTTTTATTTTGGTTTCAGGAAACCCTTCAAGCATAGTAAACTCAGTGGGCTTTGCCCCTTCGCGCATAGGACTACCTGCAATTATTACTGGTTTCTTTGTTCCTTTGAAGCGCTGAACAGATCGCAGGGCCATCATTACAGAGGTTTTATGATGTCCGTGCTGACCAGGATGCGGTAACATGGTGATGATGAAATCATAATCACGCTCAGCCAACAATCTGTCCATGCGTCTTTCCACATAAGGAATATCCCAATTCTTGCCGGATATGTAAGGGGTGATGTCTGTGGTATACCAATCATCAGGTTGTTCCATAAAATAGATATTCCTGACTCCCATAATTTTGCCTGCATTGATGATCTCCTGTTTGCGGATCATAGGCAGGTGTGTTCTGGCAACTACAGAGTCTGTGAGGTTGAGTCCGAAATACATGGCACCCAATTGTGAATCAGCAAACCCTCCACCGCCGTCTGTCATAACAGCCATATCCACCGTGCCTTTGAGCTCGTGGGTAATCTTGAACATGGTAACAGAGAATCCGGTTTCATCATCCGGATGGGCAGTGACCACCAATACTTTGGGACCTTGCGCAAGCGCTATGAGGCTGCAGAGGAGTAAGGGAAGGATGACAAGCAATCGTTTCATGTTGTTTGGTTTTGGCATCATGAATATAACAAAAAGTCACGAGTCTGAGCTGACCCGTGACTTTATTGCAACTAACGTATTGTGTTTTGAAACTACTGGTGTTTTATTCTTTGACCGCAGTGGTGATTTTGGGTGCGGTTCCTTCCCACTCACTCTTGTTCAGTTTTTTCACAGCCGGTGCCACTTCGTCACCATTGCTGCCATTGTACAGGCGGCCATTTTTCATCACATATTTGATGGTATTGGTGTTGCGGATATTGTCTAGCGGATTTTTATCCATGATGATCAAGTCAGCCAGCTTTCCAGACTCAACAGAACCTAGGTCTTTGTCCAGTCCTAGTGCTTCTGCACCCTGAATGGTAGCCACTTTGAGCGCATCAATATTGCGCATACCACCACTTTGCATGGCCCAAAGCTCCCAATGGAAACCAAGACCTTGCAATTGTCCGTGTGAGCCGATGCCAGCGATCCCACCATATTCCACAATGGATTTCATACTCTGTGCATGTTTCTGGAATACGTGTTCTTCCGGCAGGAACCAGGTGGCACGGCGTCTTGATTTGGCAGCGAGCTCCTCATAAGGTGTGAAGAACTGCAGCTTTTTATCGTGGTAAGGGTTGTCGTTCTCGTAAAAATAGTTCTCTGCCCAGGGACCACCATAAGATACAAGGAGTGTAGGCGTAACAGCCATCTTGGCGTCAGCTGCCACCTTCGTTACGTCTTTGTAGAGCGGGAAGATTGGGATGGAATGTTCATGCCCAGGATAACCGTCCAGCAGGTTGGTCATATTCAATTTGAAGTCCAAGCCGCCCTCTGTAGTAGGCATCAGCTTCTGGTTTTTAGCGGCATTGATTATCCATTGGCGGGTCTGCCTGTTTCCTGTCAGGTACATTTTGATATACTGGGTATTGTAGTATTTGCTGTACTGCTTCAAAATGCTTTCTGCCTGGGCGGAATCCTTGACATTGTATGACCAGTAGCCCACACCGGGACCGGTTGAATAAACACGCGGACCCACCATCTTTCCAGCCTCAACCATATCGGCATAGGTAAGTACATCGGTTGTTGCCGTTTGTGGATCGCGCGTGGTGGTCACACCATAGGCCACATTGGCAGCATAGATCCATACCTGATTCTTATGAATACCCCAGCTTGGCCACATGTGGGAATGTACATCCACAAAACCCGGCACGATGGTCTTGCCAGAAACATCAATCACCTGAGCGCCTTTGGGAGCAGCAATTGATTTGCCAACCGATTTGATTCTATTGTTCACCACCAACACATCCCCTTTGACAAGCACTTCATCCCCTTTCATGGTGATGATGCGTGCGCCTTTGAGCAGGATGGTTGCCTGCGGGATATCTTTGGCGTAATACACTTTAACCCAGGTCTCTTCCGCTGTGTATTTTGGATCTTCCTTTTTGGCCATGGATTTTTTGGTGCTGTCAGCCGGTGCTTTCTGTGTACTATCAGACACCTTTACTTCAGCCAGCTTTTTTGCAGTCTTCAAACTGTCTTCCAAAGCATCCGCCCTGAGGAGATCATAGCGGAAATGGGCAGCTCCCAAACTGTAGTGGATGTATTGTCCGTTTGCCGACCAGTAAGGAAACTCTCCACCGATTTCGGTCAGGTGACGACTGGGGAAGGCAGCGCTTCCGGCATCGGCCACAGAAATGGAAATGGTTTTTCCCGTTTGCGGAATGGTAACAGCGTAGATGTTGTTATTCACTTTGGCGATGGCTTTTTCACCCTTGGGCGATAGCCAAATTTCACTGGCCGGTGAAGGTGGATTGTTTTCCCGCGCATCATCGGAGCCCAATGTTTCAGGTAACATGCAGGCATCAACTTCAGGTTTTCCCTTGTGCATAGGCACTGAACCATAAGTAGTGATGCCGCTGATTTGGCATGTACTTTGGTGTCTGTTCCATCCCATTGGATGGAAATCAAACTGCCACCTGCATTGAGGTAAATGCGATCGTCATTGATAGCAAAATGAGGATTGTATCGACCATTGGCATGGTCAATCACGTGCTCCACTCCTCCTGCTGCATCCATCCAGCAAAGGAGGTCCTCGGCGTCATCATAACCCGGATCAAATGCATCCCTGAATTTCTGATTCGGTGCATGCACATAGATGATCCGGTCGCCTTTGAGTGTAAAGCGGGGCGATTGGTAAAGCCCCGGAACTTTGGTGAGGGTTTTCAGGTTGCTGCCGTCAACGGAAATGCTGTGGATATGTCCGCCGGCCGGACTCCAGGAGCTGAAAATAAGTTGTTTGCCATCCGGACTCCAAGAGGGATGTGCTTCAGTAAAATCATTGGTGGTCAGTCGTTTGGGCGTTCCGCTGGGATACGCCATCACATACAACCTGTTGAGAACAGTAAATGCCAATTGGCTTCCATCAGGAGAAGGGACTGCATCCCTGATCTGAGTTGCCAGTGCAGCAGCAGTGTCTTTGATGGGGTATTTGAAAAGGACTTCCGGCCCAAGCTCCAGCTTGCCGTCCACTTCGTAGGCAATTTCGGTATAGCTTCCATTGCTGATGTCTATTTTGTTAATTTTGCCACCAAACGAAGCCAGGAGATGTTTGCTGTCTGGCGTGAAAGCCATGGCCGGCAAAACCCCTGAAACAGCGATGGATTCCTGATCGTCACGCTGCACCGGATAGGCCAGCCAACGTTCATCACCAGATTTCAGGTCGCGGATCACCAATCCGGTTTTATCTTCAAATCGGGTACCGTATACCAGCCATTTCCCATCATCACTCAAAACGGGCGTGAAGGCTGAACCATAGCGGGAGGTGAGTTTTGTCATGCGTGCATTTGTTCTGTCATATACCCCAATCTCGTATTGTGGCAGTTGGGCATTGTAGTTCCAGGAACCGGTACGGAAAGAATAATAGATATGTCTGCCATCCGGACTCACCGCAGGGTCAATGGTTTTAAGCGTTGCAGGCTCATCGATAAGTTGCGTGCCACCTCCGCCATTGACATGTATCATATACAGTTTATTGATGCGACGACCTTTTGAGTAAACGATATATTTTCCATCCGGCGTCCAGTCAGCAGAAGGAAAATTCTGGTTGCTTTCCTTGGTAAGCTGCACGGTATCTTTCTTTTCCGCATCGATGTACCAAAGGTTTTCAGCACCGCTTTTGTCGGACACAAATAGGATTTTTTTGCCATCCGGACTATACCTTGGATGCTGGTCGAATGCCAATCCCCTGGTTATCTGTGTGGCTTTGCCACCGGAAGCAGGGATGGAATACAGGTCACCCATCATGTCAAAAATGATGGTCTTTCCATCCGGGCTGATATCAACAGATGTCCATGTACCCTCATTGGTTTTCAGGTCGAACATCCTGTTGGCTTTCAAAGGCAGGTTTTTGTACTTGGTAAAAGCTGTGTCTTTCTGAGCCTGGGTCTGATTCATGAACGAGAAACAGACAGCTGCGATCAGACTGATCTTTATTGACTTCATAAGCAGTTATTTGGAACAACTAAATTACTGAATTTCAGTCTCTGCAACCGGATTATTGATGAGTGGAAAATCAGGGCTTTATCTTTTCTTCATACAAGCTGATCCAGTCTTCAACTTTCATTTTTCCTGCAAGCTCTTCCAGGAGTTTCCAAGGCACCTTTTCAGGCTTTTTAAACCTGATGCAGCTTTTCCCCATATCGAGCTTGCCCAGTTGCAATTGCTGATATTCATGCGTAAACCAATCGCAGAGATCCTGCCTAGCATAAATACCCATGTGATACAAGGCTGTAAAATGTTTTTGTGCTGCGATGGCTATGAATGGAAGAGGAAGTGATGGATCACAGTGATAACCGGCAGGATACAGTGATTTAGGAACCACAAATCCAATCATTCCGTAACTAATCGTCTCCTCAAAACCCTCCGGCAAATGTTCTCTGAATAATTCAAGCATTTGTTGCACAAGAGATTGCCGAGCTTCAGGCAGTTGAGCGATATATTCGGATGTTGTCAAAATGAATGGTTTTTAGGAAGTAGCCCTATTTACAGACACATGAATTTACCAAAAACCCTTCAACAAACACAATTCATCCTTTTTATCAGCATTAAAAACAGGTTCATTTCAATCTTAGGTAAATCTTTCCCCATCCGGAAGACAAAATAAAAGGAGTTCCTCCACCATTTAATTTTCCTTTTAACTGTTCGCGACTTTCTTTGGAATCTGCATCCTTTTGAACTTTACCCACCAGGGACTGTGCAATATAAATTTTACCCCAGCTGGTTTTGACATGGAGATCCACTTTTGATATTGGGGGAATGGTGACATCTACATTCCCGTATGAAGAAATCAGTGAAACGGGCATGCTGGGTGGCAAATCAAATAGGGCGTTAATACTGCCATACATGGAATTGACAGTTGCAGCACCTGTTATGTTTTTGATTATTATGGGATTGAACCGGACTGCCACTTCGAGTTCACTCTTAATATTCAAAAAAGTTATCTGCTCATTCTGATAGGTACTGTTGTATTTTACCAGAATTTTTACCGCTTTAGGAACCATTACTTTTACCCCGCTAATTCCTTGCATATCCAGTTCATTGATTACCACTGAATCACTTTCACCCTTTTTATCTACAAAAAGTCCCAAACCTGTATTGTCTGCCAAACCGTTTCCACTTACAAGAACAAGTCCATCTATGACTGCCTCTTCCTCTTTTTCAACCCACGACTTTAAGACTATTTCATTACCATCATAGCCTTCGATGGAGTCAGGTGCAAAGTTCAGTACAAGGACGCCTTTTGCAAAGGGAATGGCATAACTGACTTCTTTATACTGATCATTAAGGTAAATACCTTCCCGTTTCTGGGGTGAGCTGTCAAGGCCGGGATACTTTAGACCAACCCCAGCTGACAGGAGTGTTTCTGCCCTTTCCGCTCCAATTTTTCTTCGTGCTTCGCTTATATTTTTTTCGTGGTTGGCTTTTGCCTCTGCCCATGACTCTCCCATTTTCCTTCGTGCTTCGCTTATATTTTTTTGGTGGTTGGCTTTTGCCTCTACCAATTTTTTTTCTGCTTCTTTTAATCTTTTCTGTTCAGGGCTCTCCTCCTGTGCATGAATAGACATTATACTAAGCAGAAGACCCATTACAACTAATAATTTTTTTTGCATGATTTCTTTATTTAAAGTGTTTGTTAACAGATAAGTTTAAATCGTGATAAATCAAATGTTACCTTGAGCTTGTGCAATCAAAAACCGTGCTTCCTCGCGAACATTTTCGTCTGTTTCGGGATTTTCAATAATCTGGCTCAATTTATCTCCTATACCCTTCTCCTTTAATCCCGTAAACAACTGAATCATCATCAGCTGAACCTGAGGATTGTCCTGTTCCACCATGGCGTAAACCAGTCTTTTTCTGATTCCGGCATCAGAAACAAATGAAGAAAGTACATCCATTGCAGCCAAGCGAACATTGGCATTGGGATCATTGTTCAAGACCTCAAATAAAGCATCTGTAAGGGCTTTATCAACTTTATGCTGCCTTTCAATAGCATATATGGATGTTAATCGCTTGGAAGGGGATGCCGAAATCTGAAATGCATATTTCTGCTTAAGGGGTGTCAAAAAGCGAACTGCATTTTCATTTTGATAATTCAGCTTATCCGCCTCTGCTATTACATGATCGACCGTCCCAGAACTGTCAATGATGGTCTGCTTTATTACCGGCTTCCTGATGATGTTATTGGCACCTGCAGCTTCCGGATGATTCTCTTGATGTTTTTCAAATACAATTACAAAAAACCCAATCAGCAAAACGGCTGCAATACCGGAAAAGGAGACACCAGTAACCATCCTTACCATTCTTTTTTTGCGCTTCCGGCCTTCCAGTTCTTTCAAAATCCTTCCATAAACAGCCGGGTTGGGAACGGCTGTATCCAATTGGTCTCTGCCCAACGCAATAATTGATTTCAATCGGTCATCCATGATTATTCATTTTTTGAACAAGTCTGACAATGTGTTTTCGCGCTCGGAAATACTGGCTCCGGACAGTATTGTGGGAGACTCCTAGCATTTTAGCTATTTCCTGCTGGGGAATATCTTCAATCAGGTAAAGTTGTACAATGGTTTTATAGCCTATCGGTAGCTCTTCAATTGCATATAAGACCTGGGTTAGTTGCATTTCAAAACCTGCCTCATCCAATGGAGGGTCGTTGTTGTCGGGCAAATCCGCTTCCCAATCCAGCAGCAGGTGTTTTCTTTTTCTGAGCAATCCGATTGCCTTATTGATGCCAACCCTTTTCAACCATGCTTCAGGCTGAGGTTGCCTAAACAGATGATCCAGGTCTTCAAAGGCATCCACAAAAGTTTCCTGCAGGATATCTTCCGCTTCACCAGTATGCTGAACAATCCGGTATATGGCATTGTATACTTCCTTAGCATACCGCTGGTATATCTCCTCGTAAGTCATTCCATACAACTATAGCGATAGATGTAGAAATGTTGCATGGAATGCGCCATTTTTTTTATTAACTTGTTTCCTTAACCCTCAACTATAAACTACAATAAACAATCATGAACAAAAAGATCTTTCTGAACGAATCAGAAATGCCCCGGCAATGGTACAATATTGTTGCCGACATGCCCAACAAACCCATGCCCCCGCTGCATCCGGGCACCAAACAACCGGTAGGACCTGAAGACCTTGCTCCGCTTTTCCCTATGGAATTGATCAAACAGGAAGTGTCTGCAGAAAGATACATTGATATCCCAGATCAAGTTCTTGACATCTACAAAATCTGGAGACCGTCCCCCATGTTTAGGGCTACTGGATTGGAAAAACTGCTGGATGCACCAGTAAAAATTTATTACAAATATGAAGGTGTGAGTCCAAGTGGCTCCCATAAACCCAATACCGCAGTTCCACAGGCTTATTACAACATGCAGGAAGGGGTCAAAAAAATCACCACCGAAACCGGTGCTGGTCAGTGGGGAACGGCTTTGAGCTTTGCCTGCCAGCAGTTTGGCATTGAATGCGATGTCTACATGGTCAAAATCAGTTACGACCAGAAGCCCTACCGCAAAATCATGATGAATACCTTCGGTGCCAACGTTTATGCCTCTCCCAGCACCCGCACACAAGCAGGCAGAAATATCCTCGAAAAAGACCCCAACTCAACAGGAAGTCTGGGTATTGCCATATCCGAAGCCATTGAAATGGCTGCACAGGATCCTGATACCAAATATGCCCTCGGATCCGTATTGAACCATGTACTCATGCACCAGACCATCATCGGTTTGGAAGCTGAAAAACAAATGGCCATGGCAGGCGACTTCCCTGATATTGTCATTGCACCCCTGGGTGGCGGTTCCAACTTCGCAGGCATTGCCTTCCCTTTCCTGCGCCATAACCTTACAGAAGGTAAAAATGTACGGGCCATTGCGGTAGAGCCAGCATCCTGCCCCAAACTCACCAAAGGCAAGTTTATGTACGACTTTGGCGATACCGCTGGCTATACCCCGCTTTTGCCCATGTACACCCTCGGTCACAACTTCAAACCCGCAGCAATACATGCAGGTGGTCTGCGTTACCACGGCGCCAGTGTATTGTGCAGCCAGCTGTTGAAAGACGGACTGATTGAAGCCAAAGCCTTGCAGCAGCTTGAATGCTTCGAGGCAGGGGTAACTTTTGCCAAAGCTGAAGGCATCATTCCCGCACCGGAAGCCACACATGCCATTGCACAGGTAATCAGAGAGGCCAATCAGGCCAAACTGGAAGGCAAGCCCAAAACCATTTTGTTCAACATGTGCGGACATGGTTTTGTAGACATGCAGGCTTATTCTGATTATTTCGAGGGTAAACTCAGCAACCACGAATTCACTGAAGAAGAACTCTTCGGTAGCCTGCCCGAAATTGATGCCCTTCAACCCAACGCTTAATCCATTACATGAGAATAGTTTCCATTACTTTGATGCTGTGTTGCTTTCTGGGTGCCCAAGCCCAGAAAGCAGCCAGCTTTCAATCCAATGACCTGAAAATCGACTGGCAATTGGTATCTAACAACTACCAGGGTGAGGAGAAATACCTGTTCACCATCAGGCTGACCAATACAGGCAAGAAAGCCGTGCTTCCAGCCACCGGCTGGACCATCTACTACAACGCCAACAGAGATGTCATCAAAAACCCGGTTGAACAACCGCTGGAGACTTACAGAATTCACGGAGACCTGTTCTACCTGAAGCCAACAGCCAGTTTCAAAGGATTGA
>JBDLTO010000387.1:0-3362 GCA_039805815.1 Bacteroidota bacterium
AAATGAATACACCTGATGGCAGTTTGGTTCGTTTTCCGTTGATTGACAGAACAAGGTTGATCAATAATCAGGCGGATACAATCACCAGCAATGAATGGTGGATTGGCGCAATCTACTACCGTGTGCTGATGCATGAATGGCAACAGAAAAAGATTTACACCTTGTTCGGGTATGATGAAAATTCTATTCGGAGTACCAAGAAAAGAATCGAAGTGCTTCGATTCGACCAGGCAGGAAATCCGGTTTTTGGTGGACCATTCTTCAGTTTTGCTGAAGATACCATTCCCCAAAAGACACAATCAAGGTTCTGGATAGAATACAAGAAAAATGGAAATGCCAGGATGATGTATGATGATGAACTTGAATTAATCATTTACGATCACCTCATTTCAGAATCCAATGAACCTGCAAAGAAGTACACCTACCACCCAGATGGAGATTATGAAGGCTTTAAATGGGTAAAAGGACAATGGATGCACATCGACAAGGTGTTTAATCAGAAACTTGAAGATGGACAGGCACCGGTTGTAAATCCAGCAATTGAAAAGAAGTTACCTCCAATAAAAAAGGATAACTGACGAATCAGTCATCCAACTTCAATACTGCCAAGAAGGCTTCCTGAGGAACTTCCACATTACCGATTTGCCTCATACGCTTCTTACCTTCCTTCTGTTTTTCCAGGAGTTTACGCTTACGGCTGATATCACCACCATAACACTTGGCAGTCACATCTTTTCGCATAGCAGAAATATTTTCACGGGCTACTACTTTTGCACCGATAGCAGCCTGAATAGCTATCTGGAATTGTTGACGTGGAAGCAGTTCTTTCAATTTCTCACAAAGCTTTCTGCCAAAATCCTGTGCCCTACTCCTGTGAATCAGTGCAGACAGGGCATCAACCTTATCACCATTCAAAAGAATATCCATTTTAACGATATCACTTTCACGGTATTCTATGGGAACATAGTCGAATGAAGCATAACCCCTGGTCTGGCTTTTCAGCTTATCATAAAAATCAAATACAATCTCTGTCAGTGGCATTTCAAAAATCAACTCAACACGTGTTTGTGTAAGGTAGCTCTGGTTTATAAGCATGCCCCGCTTACCCAAACAAAGTGTCATGATATTCCCAATATAATCAGGTTTTGTGATGATTTGAGCCCGGATGAAGGGTTCATCGATTTTGTCCATTTGCGTGGGTTCGGGCATCTCACTTGGATTATTAACCAAGATTTTTTGTCCACGTGTTCCATAAGCAATGAAGCTTACGTTGGGAACTGTAGTGATAACAGTCTGGTTGAATTCACGCTCTAACCTTTCCTGGATGATCTCCATGTGCAGCAGTCCAAGGAATCCGCAACGAAATCCAAAGCCCAGGGCTTGAGATGTTTCCAGCTCATAAGTAAGTGAGGCATCATTCAGCTGGAGTTTATCCATACACTCCCGCAACTCTTCGAAATCTTCTGTGTTTACAGGGTAGATTCCCGCAAATACCATCGGTTTTACTTCCGAAAAGCCCTTTATCATCGGAGCAGGGTTTGCTGCAGTAACAATGGTATCACCCACTTTAACTTCCTTGGCATTTTTGATACCTGTAATCAGATACCCCACATCACCACATTTCACTTCCTTTTCCTCTTGCATGGAAAGTTTAAGGATACCCACTTCATCAGCGCCATAATCCATGTCAGTTGACACGAACTTGATTTTCTCACCCTTTTTGATAGAACCATTCATGATTCTGTAATAGACAATGATACCCCTGAAAGAATTGAAAACAGAGTCAAAAATGAGCGCCTGAAGCGGTGCATCTGGATTGCCTTTTGGACTTGGTATACGAGATACAATAGCTTCCAATATAGCCTCAATGCCAATACCCGTTCTTCCGCTTGCAAGCAAAATTTCTTCAGGCTTGCAGCCAATCAGGTCGATGATCTGGTCTTTGACCTCTTCAATCATAGCACCATCCATGTCGATCTTATTGATTACTGGAATGATTTCCAGGTTATTATCAACTGCAAGGTAAAGATTAGATATAGTTTGAGCTTGAATACCCTGTGTAGCGTCTACCAGCAAAAGTGCACCTTCGCACGCTGCAAGAGCTCTGCTCACCTCGTAGCTGAAATCAACGTGACCGGGCGTATCGATAAGGTTTAATGTGTATGATTGACCATCAGTGTGCTTGTAATTAATCTGAATAGCATGGCTCTTGATGGTAATACCTTTTTCCCTTTCAAGGTCCATATCATCAAGAACCTGATCCTTCATTTCTCTTTCACTAATAGTATTTGTTGATTGTAATAATCTGTCTGCCAGGGTAGACTTCCCATGGTCAATGTGGGCTATGATGCAAAAATTTCTGATATGTTTCATGAAAATTGATAATGATAAGGGGTTTAGATTCAAATCATTATGGCAGCGCAAAGTTAATCATTTTGAAATCCCTGTAAAACTTGTATTTTCGTCTTCTATGGATAATTTGAGAGAACAGTTTGAAGTGGCCGTGAAAGAAGTGGAAATGCTACGAGACAGACCCAGTAATGACAGCCTTTTGGCATTATATTCACTCTATAAACAAGCCAATGCGGGAGATAACAACAATCCCCCACCAGAAAATCCTTTTGATTTTGTTGCTAAGGCCAAATATGATGCCTGGTTATCTCAGCTTGGCAAATCAAAAGAAACAGCGATGGGGGAATATATTGAGCTTGTTGAAAAGCTGAAAAGTTAATCTCCTAATCAGCTTTTCAGTCCGTTTATTACCTGTACAAATTCTGCAGCTATCAGTGAGGCACCTCCAACAAGTCCGCCATCAACATCAGGTTGCGAGAATATTTCAGAAGCATTTGCTCCTTTTACGCTGCCCCCGTAAAGGATAGATATTTTTGATGCAGTTTCTTGACCATACTTTGAGGCAATAACCTGACGCAGATGGGCATGCATTTCCTGAGCCTGTGCAGCCGTAGCCGTTTTTCCGGTGCCTATTGCCCAGATAGGTTCATACGCGATCACAATCTTTTCAATCTGCTGATTATCAAGGTGAAACAAGGATTGATTCAACTGTTGCTCTACGTACTCATTTTCAGTTCCAGCTTCACGGACAGACAAGGGCTCACCACAACAAAAGATAGGAGTTATCCCTTTAGCAAGACATAAATCAGTTTTTGCAGCAAGCATTTCATTGGTTTCTGCGAAATACTCCCTTCTCTCAGAGTGTCCGATAACAACATATTGGATATTTATTGATTCGAGCATATCAACTGAAACTTCCCCTGTATAGGCTCCGGAAGTTTTGTGGTGGCAGTTTTGTGCAGCAATGGCGATGTTTTGTTTTCCTGAAACTGCATTTTGTGCAGGAATTA
>JBDLTO010000388.1:0-3059 GCA_039805815.1 Bacteroidota bacterium
TTCACCCCGGGAATTGAAAAAGCAGCTGCCTTTATTGCTTCAGAATTCCAGCAAACAGGACTTCAAAAATGGAAAGGCAGTGATTCCTACCTGCAAAAGTTTTCCATGATCAGACCAAGAATGATTGAAATCAAAGGGAACATTGGTAACAATCCGGTAGACATGCGAACAATAAATGTTGTCTCCGTTCAAAAAACAATTGAAATTTCCAATACTTCTGGCTATGAAGTGATTTTGATAAAAAAAGAAGACAACTACATCAATGAAGTGCGAAAAATAATGGGCAGTTCAAAAAATACATTGGTGATAGTAGATACTGCTCATATCCGGATTTTCTCCCGCTTTCCACAAAGGGGAGGAATGCTCTACCCATCTCAGGCAAATATTGTGTTGATGCTGGGTAATGAAGCTCCTGCGCAATTTAACATAAGCTGCTCGCAGGAAATCAATGCCATGCCCCTGGCTAATGTGGTGGGTGTTCTTCCCGGCAAATCCAAGCCGGACGAATACGTTATCTTTTCCGGACACTATGACCACCTGGGGGTTTCCACCCGCAACATGGTGGGTACCGATTCCATTTACAATGGAGCCAACGACGATGCAGCCGGAACAACAGCCGTCATCATGCTGGCCAAGTACTTCAAAAAACTCAACAACAACGAACGTACCCTGATCTTTGCAGCTTTCACGGCAGAAGAAATGGGTGGTTTCGGAGCCACATACTTTTCGAAGCAATTCGATCCGAAACAAGTCATGGCCATGTTCAACATCGAAATGATCGGAACTGAAAGCAAGTGGGGCAGAAACAGTGCCTATATTACCGGCTTTGAAAAAACAGATATGGGCGCTATCCTTCAAAAAAATCTGGAAGGTACAGGCTTCACTTTTCAACCAGATCCCTATCCTGCACAGAACCTCTTCTACCGTTCAGACAATGCCACACTGGCAAGGCTGGGTGTACCGGCACATACCATCTCTACTTCTAAAATGGATAGTGAACCGAATTACCACAAAGCGAGCGACGAGATTGGAACCTTAGACATGTACAACATGACAGCCATCATCCGGGCTATCGCACTCAGTTCCAAAGGAATTGTTGCCGGAAAGGAAACCCCTTCGCGGGTAGACACTTCAACATTAAAGTAATAGGCGCAGGTTATTAAAAATTTTAAAAATTCCCCTCCTACCTTCGGTAGGTAAACCTGGCCAGGCTTGCCAGCAGGGGCTGGAGGGGAATTATTCGCGTTTTAACAATACAACGCGTTAAAGTAAAAATCACTATATAATTCATTTAAAAAAGAAAGGCTGCCCGAAATGGACAGCCTTCTTTTTATCATGGATGATGGATATCAGTATCCGGGATTCTGCTTCAGATAACCTGGCAGGTTAGAGGCTCCGTCAATTGCAGTTTGTGGCAGTGGAAATACACGTTTGTTCCTGTCGCTACTGGTCTTCTCAGTCCAGCTTGCTTCAAACTTACCAAAACGTATCATATCTGTTCTGCGCTGCATCTCCCAGTACAACTCAAAACCACGCTCGCGGTAAATGAGGTCAAGGTTAACAGATGGCAATGCAGCTGCTTTCAAATTGCCTGAAACACGGGCAGTGCGGAGTGCATTTACATCAGTCAATGCCCCAGCAGCATCGCCCTTGCGCATCTTGGCTTCTGCACGCATGAGGTAAACATCACCCAAGCGGACCAAAGGAATATCAGCTTGACCAAAATTCCTTCCGCTAACTGATTTCTGACTGAACTCATATTTCAATACGCGGTAACCGGTGCTATAATCACTACCGGCTGTGCTGAAATTAATCTGCTCTGTATGAATAACTGGTGTGGTTGGCCTGTTGCGGGTGTTGTTGAACAACTTGCCCACTTTGAACTTGCCATCCGGACATTTTTGAAATACACCAGCAATCCTGATCAATCCATATTGTTGTCCACGCAGAATACCCCTGTCTACCCTGTAATTGGCAGCATCATAACATGCTTCCTGCGTAACCGGATCAACATTTACATTTTTTTGGTAAAAACGGGGATCAGCATCTGCAGGATCCAACGGTGCATAGGCGTCTACCCAAGTTTTGTAGTAGTCAGGACCAAGGCCGGGACCATCAGTACCATTGGCACCAGTATATGCGGGAAGCGGGAACTGGTCGCCTGAAAGGGAGAAATAAGCCAACCTATTGTGTCCATTCAATTCAGCGCGCTGATCAACTGCAAAAATGAGCTCCTTGTTGGTATTGTTGTCGTCGTTAAAAATAGCCCAATAGTTTGGTGACAAGGCATATTGGTTAGTGGCAATGATTCTGTTGGTGTACTCAATAACCTTGTCCATGTCTTCCGGCTTAAAAGTGAAAGTAGCCGCATAGCGATCTCGGTATACAGCCGCATTCAAATGCAGTTTTGCAAGCAAGCCCCAAACACCGGCTTTTGTCAGGCGACCAGGACCGGTTGTATTGTCCAACAATGGCTCAACTTCCAAGAACACCTTTTTGAGATACTCCACCGCTTCATCACCACGGATTATCTTGGAAGTGGCTCCCGGATCCTCTTTTACAAATACAATTCCCCACAAATCCAGGAAAAGCAGGTTGTAAAAACCATACATGCCTTTGGCTTCCGCAAGGTATTTGGCTGCATTGGGGTCTTTGCTCAACTGCAGTGAACTCACTGCAGAAACCGCACGAGACAAAGACTGTGTCAAAGGATTCCAAGTATTACGTACGTTGGCATTGCTGCTTGTAGTGGCGTGGCGTTTCAAATCCTGGTAAATACCATTATCGCCCCAATCAGTTCCACCACGGTAAGGCAGGATGGCTTCGTCAGAAGATATTTCCTGCAAGGCAAATAAACCGGTATGAATATAAATGTTGGGCAGGTTGGCATACACTGGAGCAATAGTGCCATCTGCTATCTGCTTTTCAGTAAGTCCGGTTACGGAAGACTCATCGAGAATGGTCTCATTGAGTTTAGAACAACTTCCCAAGAGGGAAACGAAGCCCATCGATACTAGTAAAATCGATATTTTATTTTTCATGATGCTTAATTTAGAAAG
>JBDLTO010000389.1:0-6974 GCA_039805815.1 Bacteroidota bacterium
TCAATATTATCCTGCTTGTTTAATGCATTGAAAAACATGGTCATCGCTTCAGCTGCTGCAGTAGCCTCATCCAGTAAGGAAGCATTGGCAATAGGTAAACCGGTTAGGTCGGTTACCATGGTTTGAAAATTTAGCAGACTTTCAAGTCTTCCTTGTGCAATTTCTGCCTGATAGGGAGTGTATTGGGTATACCAACCTGGGTTTTCAAAAATATTTCTGAGGATAACACTTGGAGTATAAGTGCCATAATAGCCCTGACCTATAAAGTTGTGAACTACCTGATTCATGGCTCCAATTTCCCGTATATGTTCCAGATAGGCTGCTTCAGACATCGCAGAAGGTACTGCCAGGGAATTGTGATTACGGATATTGGACGGAACAGTTTTATCAATGAGCGCATCCAGACTTTTTTCACCGATTACTTTAAGCATTTCAGCTTCTTCATGTGCAGTTGGACCAATATGTCTACGGCTGAACTCATTTTCCTGTTGTGATAAAAGTTGCATGTATAACTTTTTAGATTAAAAGCATTTGAAACAAAGATTTGCAAAGTTAATCACAAGGTGGCAGCATTTTATGTCTTTGTACATCAAAATGATTGAATGTGGATTAAATGGTGAAACAATGCCTGATTTTAAGTCAAGTTCTTAATTTTGATGCATGGGAGAGGAGCTACTTAAAAACTGGGAAAAGCGATCACTAGAAAGGGGTAAGATATATAAGACTTATCTGAATAAGATTAATCAGAAGAAAGCAATACCGAGATTACCGCAACTTCACGACCTCGCATTTGAAAAAGTTGATTGCCTCTCCTGTGGTAATTGTTGCAAAGGATATTCTCCACGGTTTAAAACTCCGGATATCAAGAGGATTAGTAAGTTTGTTGGACTGCGTGAGGGGAGCTTCATTGATAAATACCTCAAAATTGATTCAGATGGAGATTATGTATTACAGCAAACACCCTGTCCCTTTCTCGGATCTGATAATTATTGTTCAATTTATTCTGAAAGGCCGTCTGATTGCAGAAGGTTTCCTTATACAGACGAGGATGTTTTTGTGAAAAGGACAGCCATAACCTTAAAAAATGTAAGTTTTTGTCCGGCTGCCTATTTTGTTATTGAGAAATTGATGGAATCAACTCCCTGATCAATATGTTATTTTTTTTACAAGTGGAGCTTTGATCCAAGTATAAAGTACAACCCCAAGTGTCATGGTCCCGCCAAAAACTACTGCCGGAACAACACCCATTAGCCTGGCTGCAAATCCACTTTCAAAAGCACCTAGTTCGTTGGAGGAAATGATGAATATGCTATTTAACGCAGACACGCGTCCTTTCATTTCATCAGGTGTTTTCAGCTGAAGAACAGAAGATCTTATAATGATACTGATGCCATCAAGTAAACCGGACAATAAAAGAGCTGCAAAGGAAATCCAAAAGTATTCTGATAAGCCAAAAACAATCATCATGGCACCAAACCCACCAACGCAATATAACATAGTTTTCCCTTGGTTTTTACGCATTGGGATGAAATTGATAACAAGCATTACCAGGATAGCCCCTATGCCGGGAGCTGCTCTTAAAATACCCAGTCCTTCTGGCCCGGTTTTTAGAATAACATCTGAGAAATAGGGGAGCAGGGCCGTAGCGCCTCCAAAAAATACTGCAAAAAGGTCTAGGGAAATTACACCGAGAATTTCCTTTGTTTTCCAAACAAAGCGGAAACCCTCTCTGATGCTTTTTAACATGGTTTCCTTTTTGACAAAAGCTGTAGGTGGTTTGGATGGGATACGAAATAATGTCAAAACTGCAACAACCATCATTGTTACCATTACAAAAAATGATGTGGTAATACCCCAGATTCCAAACATGATTCCACCTATTGCAGGACCTCCAACGCCTGCAATCTGCCAAGAGCTACTGTGCCAGTTAACAGCATTGGGAATCTTTTTTTTGGGCACAAGCATGCTTACCAGTGCAAAAGATGTTGGTCCGCTGAATGCCCTTGCTATTCCGGTACAGAAGGCTATAGCGTATATGGCTAACAGGATTTGCTGTTTGGGTAATCGAGCGGCTGTCCAGCTGCTTGTTACAAGGGTAAACAGAATGGTAAGCAACAAATTCGCTGTTATACTTAGGTGTAACAATTTTTTTTTGTCGCTTCTGTCAATGATGTACCCAGAATAAATTGCCATGATCACAGCCGGAATGAATTCTACCAAGCCAATGAGTCCTATGCTAAATGGGTCTTTAGTCATTTCAAAAACCTGCCAGCTTATCAAAGTTGCCTGCATAGTTAAAACCATGATAAAGAAAAACCGGGCAATGATATAACTCCTGAATTCAGGATACCGCAGCGCAGCAAAACTCCAGTGTTTAAAGATCTTAAGCATAATGCAAAAATCGATAATATTTACGTTGTTTTGATTATACTAGGGCAATATGATGCTGGCCATCTCCATAATCTTCTTCAAGTGCGTTGAGTATGGTTTGCAAGTGATTATTGTTGCCTAAAAAATCTGCTTGGCTGGCATCAACAAACAGTGTTTTGATGTTTTGTTGCCTGATATAGTGTGTATATGTTTGTTGTATACTAAGCAGGTAATCATCAGGTATTTTCTGTTCAAAAGGTCGGTTCCTTTTTCTGATATTTTCCTGTAGTTTTTCTACCGGTGCATGTAGATAAATCAGAATATCGGGTTTTAAAAGTTGCTGATGAATGATTTCAAAAATACGCTGATACAACCTGAATTCATCTTCAGGTAAATTTACTTTTGCAAAAAGCAGGCATTTGGTGAATAAATAGTCAGAAATGGTTATGTTTTGAAAAATATCCTGCTGTCCAACCAGGTCTTTCTGTTGCTTGAATCTTTCTGCCATGAAGAATAACTCAACAGGAAATGCATACTGACCTGGGTTTTGATAGAATTTGGCAAGGAATGGGTTGTCGGCAAATTCTTCTAAAATCAGCCTTGCATTAAGTTTTTCAGAAAGCAGATGAGATAAGGTTGTTTTCCCAGCACCAATATTCCCCTCAATTGTAATAAACCTGTATTTCATACTCCAAACTTACTCAACCCGGTACAATTCAGCCTGCATTCTTTTTCACATCGGTTGAAAAAGGTTTACGGCAAGTTGATCATCGCATCTTTCATACATTTCACGGATAGTCAAATTAAGGTCAGGGTCAACCATGTCAGGAGCTATTTCCATCAGTGGCACGAGTGAAAATCTTCGCTTTCCTATTCTCGGATGTGGAATTGTCAGCGCCTTAGATTTCAAAACAAGGTCGTTATAATATAGGATATCAATGTCTATTGTTCTGGGGTCATTGGGCACATCCCTTTTTCTTCCCAGCACAGATTCAATATTCAGGATTTGATTCAGCAAATCCATGGGCATGAGACAGGTTTCAATTATAAACAATTGATTCAAAAAATTAGGCTGATTTTCATTTCCCCAGGCTGCAGTTTCATAAATCTTTGATTTGGCTAAAACTTTACCACAGCTTTCCTCAATCGCAGTAGTAGCTGCATGGAGGTTAGTAATCCGCTCGCCAACATTACCACCCATCAGTAAATATGCCTTATTTGTAAATTGATTGGTCATAGGGATGTAAAGTTCTTTATTTTCGTCTTCTAAACCTTTGGATGTGAAAAGTTTTTTCAAAACTGTCCTGGCAGCATTATTGGCTCTTTTCGTTTTTTTCGGATTGATCTTCCTTCTTTTTGCAGGTATTGCAGGTGCTTTAATGAGCACCGAACAAGTTCAGGTAGAAAAGAATTCAATTCTGGTTATAGATTTGTCTGAACAGATCATGGAAAGAAAAATGGATGACCCTTTTGCTGAACTCACCGGCGAGGTAACTGCTCCAGATTTGTACACAACAGTCAAATTGATAAAACATGCAGCTGCTGATTCGCTTATAAAAGGTATTTATCTCATCGCAAAAGATAATCCCAATGGATTTGCCACATCCCAGGAGTTGAGAAGTGCCCTTTTTGATTTCAAAAAAACAGGCAAATTTATTGTTGCTTATGGTGATTACATTTCACAGAAAGCCTTCCATGTTGCCAGTGTGGCTGATAAGATTTATTGTCATCCAATGGGTATGTTTGAATGGCAGGGAATGTCTGTAGAATATGTTTTTTTTAAAGGCCTTATTGACCGGTTGGAAGTAAAACCTCAGATTTTCTATGCCGGAAAATATAAAAGTGCAACTGAGCCATTCAGGGAAACCGCCATGACAGCTGCAAATAAGGAGCAGACCAGCGAATGGCTTAATGGGATATATGGTAAAATGATTGATGACGTATCTGCTTCTCGAAAGCTGAAAAAAGATTCCATACGTTTACTTGCGCAAATATTTGCATTGGATAAACCGGAAAAGGCAGTTAAAGCGGGTTTAATTGATGGTTTGAAATACGATGATGAGCTAAGAGATGAATTGCGTAAAAGAATCAATCTGACCAAGCAGGAATCCATAAATTTTATAAAAATGGGCAAATATGCTTCTGCAAATAATGTTGCTGGGGCCTATTCAAAAAATAGAATTGCACTTGTTACCGCAGAAGGCGCTATCGTATATGGAAAAGGATCTCCAGATGAAGTTGGATCTGATGATTACATCAGTGTGCTGCGTAAGCTTAGGAATGACGACGGAGTTAAGGCTGTCGTACTTCGGATAAACTCTCCGGGGGGAAGTAGTTTGGCCAGTGAAATTATCTGGAGGGAAGTTGACTTAATCCGCAGCGCAGGTAAAAAAGTGGTTGTATCTATGGGCGACGTTGCTGCCAGTGGCGGGTATTATATTGCTTGTAACGCAGACAGGATACTGGCTCAGCCTAATACCATCACTGGTTCAATTGGTGTTTTTTCGGTTGTACCGGATCTTTCATCTTTCATGAAAAACAAGCTTGGTGTAACTTTCGATAGAGTACAGACTGGCCCTTATGCAGATATGCCTTCAGTAACGAGATCACTAAATAGCTCTGAACAAAAATTCATACAACAACAAGTAGACCAGATATATTATGATTTCAAAAAACGCGTTGCTGATGGTAGAAAAAAGTCAGTTGAATATATTGATAGCATTGCCCAGGGCAGGGTATGGACTGGACAAAAAGCAGTTGAAATAGGACTTGTTGACCAGTTGGGCGGTTTGGAAGACGCCATTGGTGTGGCCGCGAAACTCGCAGGCATTAAAGAATACAAAATTAAAATGTACCCAGAGCCCAAGTCATTTATTGAATACATTCTTGAAAATTATGAGGGAGAATTTGCGTCCATTGCACTCAATCAGACTTTAAACAAAGAAGAGGTCAGGTTGTTAAAGCAACTCAGTGATTTAAAAAATGAAAAGGGAGAAATTAAGGCAAAAATGCCTTTTGAATTCAAAATCAAATGAAGAAACAACATAAATATAGCCAACTCACCGCGATGATGGCTATTGCTTCCGCTAGTCTACGCTCCATATTCAGGAGCCCGTCAGCTGTTATTTTCAGCTTTCTTTTTCCAATCATATTCATACTTGTTTTTGGGTTCCTAAGTTCAACCACACCAGTGATTAGGGTCACATTTGATCCTGCTTCACAAACTGATAATGGTCTTTACAAGCAGCTATTGGAAAAGAAAAACTTAAAAATTGTTACTCAGCCACTTATCATTTCCAAACAGGAGTTGGATAAAGGACATATAACCGCCATACTCAATATTAAAGCTGTTAACCCAACGGCATTTCCAAAGTATGCTATTGAGATAACTACTTCAACGGCGGCTACCGATAAAATAGGATTACTCCAATCAATCATTCAGCAAACCATCACAGAACTTGATCTTGTTGATTTTCCCGGAAGACCTACCTACGCATTCATGGATAAAAAAGTATTACCCGGTAGGGAATACAGAACCATTGATTTCATTTTGCCGGGTCAGCTTGGATTTTCATTGCTCAGTGCAGGTGTCTTTGGCGTAGCTTTCATTTTTTTTAGTTTAAGACAAACACTTGTACTCAAAAGATTTTATGCTACACCCATCAAGAGAAACTACATTGTTTTTGGAGAGGGACTGGGCAGGATAGCCTTCCAAATGATCACTGCAGTTGTAATATTATTAATAGGGCATTTTGCATTTAAATTTACGCTTGTAAACGGGATGGTTACATTCATTGAACTTTTGATTCTCAGTTTGGTAGGATTGATCGTTTTTATGGGGTTTGGATTCATCGTAAGTGGATTGGCTACAAGTGAGAGTACTATACCACCCTTTGCCAACCTGGTTACTCTGCCCCAGTTTTTATTGGCGGGAACCTTTTTTCCGGTAGAAAATTTCCCTGCATGGTTGCAGCCTTTGTGCAGGATTTTGCCATTGACACATCTTAATCAAGCTATGAGAAATGTTGCATTTGAAGGTGCGCACCTCAATGACTGTTTACCCCAGCTTCAATACCTCTTGATTTGGGGAATAATTGTTTATGGTGTCGCCATTAAAGTATTTAAATGGGAGTGAAGTATTTATTCAGCAAAAAGTTTTAGGTTACGTTGTATGCCTTTCCATTTAGTTCTACTTAGCGGCGATTCTTTGAAAATTTTTTTGAAACTTGATTCATCAAGTGACATCCAATCATTGAGTGAAAAGCTGATAATTTCATTCTTTGGAGCAAGTTCTGGGTGATTATGTGGTTTGCTGAACCTGTTCCACGGACAAACATCCTGACAAATATCGCAACCAAAAACCCAGTTATTCGCTTTTGCAGCAAGGTTATCTGGAAGTGTTGCTGATTTCAATTCTATTGTGAAGTATGATATGCACTGATTTGCAAGCAAGGTTTTATTGGGGAGTATGGCCTGAGTAGGACAGGCATCAATACATTTTGTACATGTACCACAATAATCCTGTGGGAGTGGGTTATCCGGTTGCAATTCCAGATCTGTAATCAATGTTGCAAGAAAAAAAAAAGAGCCTTTTTTCTTGTTAA
>JBDLTO010000390.1:0-3159 GCA_039805815.1 Bacteroidota bacterium
TGGGTAACTGCCACTCCATTTTTTGGCATAAGTAACTGTCTTGCCCAGTGCCTTGTGCAGCCGCAAATCAAGGGTATCCGGCTGTTGGGTCATCTTACCATTTCTGAAAACTGCAGTCTTCAGCAAAGTGGTGCCGGTTAGTGTAAACGGACCAGCATACCGGTTAGATGTATTTGACGGCAGCGTTCCGTCTGTAGTATACCGGATTTCAGGGTTGTATTGCTCCGTGCTGAGGGTTATGGTTGTTTGTCCTGTTGCCGGATTGATAACCGGACTGATCTCCACCCGGTCTGATGGTCTGCAGTAGTTTACATTTTTTTGTTGCAGGATGCGGTAATGGGAACTCAATCTGGCTTGGAAGTTGGTCCATTCTTTGGCGGATTTCGGGCTCCAGGTCACTTCACTCAAAGCGATGATCCGAGGGAAAACCATGTATTCAAAATGTTCCATGGTGGGAATGTATTCCGACCAAACATTGGCCTGTGCTCCTTTTACAAAGCGGTGTTTATCTGCAGGCAGTTCTGCCGGTATGGGTTCATAATTGTACACTTTTTGCAAAGGCAGGAATCCACCAATAGCTTCCGGTTCCAGGGTTGGGTCTTGCTGGTATTTGTCGAAATAACAGGTTTCACCTGGTGTCATGATGACATCATGCCCCATATTGGCGGCGTCAATTCCCCCTTTTTCACCTCTCCAGCTCATTACCGTGGCACCTGGTGCAAGGCCTCCTTCCAGTATCTCATCCCACCCCAGCAATATCCTGCCCTTGGAGGAAACGAAACGTTCCATGCGGCGGATGGCATAGCTCTGCAGTTCCAGTTCGTCCTTGAGTTTGTTGTCTTTTATGCGTTGCTGGCACCTGCTGCAGGCTTTCCAGTTCTTTTTTCCGGCCTCATCACCACCGATATGGATGTATGGGGACGGAAAAATGGACATAATTTCCGTCAACACATCCTGCATGAAAACAAATGTGGAGTCGTTGCCGATACAGAACTCACCTTGTCCGGCTTTGGCCCCTACACATCCCAGGTGTGGGAAGGCAGCAATGACTTCCTCCGAATGGCCGGGCATTTCAATTTCCGGGATGATGGTGATGCCTCTGATGGCAGCATAAGTTACCATTTCACGAGCCTCATCTTGTGTATAGAAGCCACCAAAGGCTTTGGGTTCTCCTAACCGGACATATGCCCTGTCGCCATTCCACCAGGATTTCCATTGACCTGCCGAACGCCAGGCAGCCTGATTGGTCAGTTCCGGATATTTTTTTATTTCCATCCGCCAGCCTGCTGCATCCGTGAGGTGCAGGTGCAGCGTGTTGAGTTTGTATAAGGCTATGAGGTCTATCATTTTATGCACAAACGAAGGCGGATAAAAATGCCTCGAAACATCCATCATAAGTCCGCGGTACCCAAACCTCGGCTTATCTGCAATGGTTGCACAGGGAATCCCATTTGTTTGGGTGCTTGTCAGTACCAGCTGGGTGATACTTTGCATGGCGTACAGAGCGCCAGTATATCCAGTGCTGCTGATGCGGATTACACCAGTTTTGATCTCAAGCCGGTAGGCGCTGCTGTCTTCAGGCTTTCCTGCTGTTTTTTCAAAAACAACTGAACCAGACGGAACGATCATTCCCTTTTGCCATACAGCCACATGATTTGCAGGTAAATTCATGGTTTCCCCCAAGAGCTTTGCGGCAGCCAGGAAGGGCTTGCTGGCATAAATTCGGGTATGCGGACTATATGTATAAAACCCCTTTCCGGGAATTACTGATTCAGGTTTGGGGATGATGTTGAAAGCAGACTGTGAAAAGCCTGATAAGCTGCCAACAAAGAACAGGAAGAATAGGAATGGACGTATCATACGGGAATACAAATGGTTGTTTGCCCTAAAGATACGCCATCGCCAGGTTACATCCTGCCCGGTAGAATTTCATTCCAGTATAACCAAGGCAGGATATACCTTTTTAGCATAAACATGCTCCACCTTTCTTTGGCCTGGTTGAATGGGAAGGTTTCGGCAGGTTGATTGTCGTAATCAAATTCAGCCAGCATGAGTTTACCATAACCCGTAATAATTGGACAGCTGGTATAGCCATTGTAACGGGCTTCCAGGGGTTTCCCATGCATGGCGGCCATTAGGTTTTTGACCAGAACCGGAGCTTGTTTGCGGATGGCTGCTCCTGTTCTGCTGGTGGGCAATGAAGATGCATCTCCAAGGGAGAATATATTTTTGTATTTACTGTGCTGTAAGGTAAAGCGGTCCACATCCACCCAGCCCGCAGTGTTGGCGAGCGGACTGTTCCTTATGAAGTCCGGAGCAGACTGAGGCGGCGTTACATGAATCATGCTGAAATCCACCCAGGATTCTATGTCTTTGTTCTGTTCCCCTATACCGATAAATTTCGCCCTTTTATTTTCGCCGTCAATTTCCACCAGTTTTTGGTGGAACTGCATGTTGATGTGTCTTTCAGCGATAATCCCTTTCAAGACCTCTTCGTATTTGGGTACACCGAATACGCGTGTTCCGCCTGACCACATGGCCACTTCAATTTGTTTGTCGCGGCCCTGTTTCCTGAAATAGTCACTTGCTAAGTACATGATTTTCTGGGGTGCACCACCGCATTTCACAGGCGTGTGTGGATTGGTGAAGATGGCTTTGCCTTTATGTGTTTGCTGTATGCAGGTCCAGGTATAATCTGCATAGCGAAAGTCATAATTGGAGCAGACCCCATTTTTGCCCAGGTTTTCCTTAAGGCCCTTGACTTCTCCCCAGTTAAGCTGAATACCCGGTGCCACGATGAGGTAGTCGTATGTCAGGCTGAGTCCGTTGTTAAGGTAAACTTTGTTTTCTTCCGGTTTGAATGATGTAACGGCATCCCTGATCCAGGTTGCACCCTTTGGTATTACACTGGCCTCGCTGTGAACCGTTTTGGCTTTGTTGAAGATGCCTGCACCCACCAATGACCAAGCCGGTTGGTAGTAATGTTTGTCGGATGGTTCGATGATGGCGATGGGTAGTTTTTTATCTTTTCTCAACAGCTGTGCAGCAACAGAGATGCCTGCATTGCCGCCGCCAACAATGAGGATGGGATAGTGGGTGATCATGGTGATTGTTTGCAGCAAAGCTAATGCCAGTGGATGGCCCAAAAGGTGATTTTGG
>JBDLTO010000391.1:0-21333 GCA_039805815.1 Bacteroidota bacterium
TTAATTACTTATGTATTAGCCAATAACGCTAAAGACCTTGCTTTTCTTGATCAGCGTCTACAGGATGAGGAAAAGTTACTGCCAGTTGATAAACGCAGCGAACTAACTCTTTTACAGAAACTAAAACTTGTAACTGACAATAAATTTGAACGTATTACTTATACTGAAGCCATTGATATTCTGCTTCACTCACCTGCTTACAAAAAGAAGAAGTTTCAGTATGATGTAAAGTGGGGTATTGACATGCAAAGTGAACATGAGCGTTATTTGGTTGAAAAACATTTCAAGAAACCAGTTATTGTTACCAATTACCCCAAAGACATCAAAGCGTTTTACATGCGTCAGAATGATGATGGTAATACAGTAGCTGCCATGGATATCCTTGCCCCTGGCATCGGAGAAATTGTTGGTGGTTCTCAACGGGAGGAGCGACTTGACTTATTGACAGAACGAATGAAAGAAATGAACATCAGTCCTGATGAGTTGTGGTGGTACCTTGATACGCGTAAGTTTGGAACAGTTCCACACGCTGGTTTCGGTCTCGGATTTGAAAGAATGGTTTTATTTGTAACGGGCATGACAAATATTCGTGATGTCATTCCTTTTCCTAGAACCCCTAAATCTGCGGAATTTTAATTTCGCAAACAAAGAACCGGTAGAATGGAAGTATGAATAATTTGTCTAGTTATACTTCTTTCAAATATTTGTTCAAACCATGTGTGTTTTTTGGGATAAACAACAAGAAGATCTATTTGGTTTTTTGTAATGCAATCTATTATTCCATCTATAGTATCCTTATTCTCTATGTAATGATAAGTAGGATTCATTTCCGTTAACAAATTATCAAGATGCATTGTCTCCATTGGAGTATTTGCTGTAAAATGGTATCGTTCATAATCTACATGTATTACTGATAGTTTAGCCCCGAATTTTCGAATAAAATCATTAATCAGTCTAGTTGATGTATTTTCAATAACATCCTGAAAGTCGGTAGTCAATCCTATGTTGTCAAATTTTTTATATTCCAAGGTAGGGGGCACAACTAAGACTGGTGTTTTTGTTTCTTTTATTATTTTAATTGATGTACTACCCAAGAAAAAATTTCCTAAACCACTTCTTCCCGCAGTACCTATAACTATTATATAAGGATTTGTTTTCTCTATTGCTTTCTTTATTTCATCTTCAATATCACCATAAACACTTTCTGTATATACTTTACAAGCATTACTCGAGAAACTTTGTATTTCTTTCCTATATTTTTCTAGTAGTTCTTTACTCACTTCTTTTATTTGATCTAAACTTACTGTTACTAATGGTACTTCTGTGTAGCTTATTGGTACTTGATAAGCGTTGATTAGCATAATATCTTTTTCAAGGTCTGATGCTAATCTGGCTGCATAGCGCACAGCATTTTTAGAAGCTTCTCCATTGTCTACAGGAACAAGTATTCTATTCATTTTTATTTTAAAAATACCGGTCTTGTTTTTTGCAATAGATATTTAATATCAGAGGCTTTCATGATTTTGTTCATATTTGTTTATTCTGCTTTTTATATTTTCTCTGATGTCTAAATAAAACAAATTGATATCCCCCACATGATAGTTTTTTGTATTGTATAAAATTGATCCTGGAAATTTAGGTTTAGTGATCCATACACCACTCCCCTCTGCTTGCGTTTCCTTAATAGCTTGATAACTTTTTTGTAAGTTGTATAACACCGCTCCTTTGTGTTTTTCTTTTTCTGCTATGTCGTTCGTAGTAAGCCATGTTACAGGATTTACAACAGCAATATTTGTATCAAGTCTATTAGCCCAATCTTCACTATAATTGCGATGAAACGTACGCCAACTCACAAAGCAATTTGTTTGAATTGAATCTTTACATACGGGTATATTTTGAAATTCTTTTTTTAATACAGGCATTCCCACGAGATATGCAACTACCATTTGTTCTTGTATTTTTTTACCATCAATTAATTCTTTTATTAATCTTTTTGCGTGTGTTGTACCTTGACTGTGTGATGCTATTATAAATGGTTTCCCTTGATTATTATTTTCAAGGTAATAGAGAAAAGCATCTTTTATGTCGCCGTATGCTTTACCAAACGTTTCATACAATTTTGTAGAATCTTTTTCATCATACATTTTTAAATGAGCCTGTCTATATCTTGGCGCATAAACATTACACGATTCATTGAATACACTTGCTTGAAATCTAATCGGAGATTGATCTGTTTTTTTATTTATAGCTTCATCAGTTATTTCTGCATTCTCTTGACCGATTATTAATTTTCCTGTTAGTGTTGTTGGATGTATAAAAAAAACATCCACTTCTTTCCTACTGTATTTATCAGCTCCCAACGCTAACGTATCTGCTTCATCTTTTTTTTGAGGATGTGCTGCCCAATTTATCATATTTCCATAATCAATGTTGACCCATTGATTTTCTTTTTTTACTATTGTTTGTAGATTTCTGTTTGCACAAGAACTATGTAATAAGAGTATACTTAATATTAACCCTATTGTTTTGTCTTTCATAATCTTTGTTACTTTATATTATGATTGTTTAATTTTACGTAAATATTTAACATGAATATTCCCCAGCTTGATCTTGCAAATTTTCTTAAAGATGATGTTCTCACAAGAAAACAATTCATAGATGATCTTGGTTCAGCGTTTGAAAATGTTGGTTTTGTTTCAATAATTAACCATGGTATCTCTCCAACCTTAATTGATAGCGTTTACAAAGATGTAGAACTTTTTTTTTCGCTTCCAGTTTCTTCCAAGAAATCCTATGAAATAGCAAATCTTGCTGGTCAACGCGGTTACACATCTTTTGGAAGAGAACATGCTAAGGGAAGTGTAGCTCCCGATCTAAAAGAGTTTTTTCAGTATGGTCAACCATCTTCTCTCAATTTAGATAAAACAGATTATCCTGATAATGTATTTGTAAAAGACATCCCTACATTTAACACCAATTTGGATACCGCATTCAGATCATTTGAGTTGGCAGGTTCACATTTGTTAGAAGCTATTGCTTCTTATTTATGCCTTGACAAATCTTATTTCTCTACACATATTCATGAGGGTAACAGTATATTACGTGCTATCCACTACCCACCTATTTTGCAAGAACCAAGTTCCAGTATTCGAGCTGAACAGCATGAAGATATTAATCTTATAACTTTACTTGTAGGGGCCTCTGCTGATGGTTTGGAAATTTTATCAAAAGATAATGAATGGCTTCCCGTTAAAGCTGGACCTGGAGCTATTGTTGTTAATGTTGGTGATATGCTTCAACGTTTAACCAACAATAAACTAAAAAGTACTACCCACAGAGTTGTTAATCCACCGCGTTCACTTTGGTCTACTTCCCGTTATTCTATTCCGTTTTTTTTACATCCCAAAAGCAATATGTCACTTGCTTGTCTATCATCATGCGTTTCTAATGAAAGCCCTAAAGTGTATGATGATTATACAGCAGGACAGTATCTTGATGAACGTTTAAGAGAGATAGGACTAAAAAAGTAGTTTATGAAGGATCACCTGACATTCTTACGGGTGGTACTCCTCCATACTATTACTGCTTTTGGCGGTCCTCAAAGTCAGCTTGGTTTACTGATAAAAAGTATGTCTGAGCGGAACAAGTTTTTTACCTCAGAAGAAATTTTGGACGTTAATGTTTTTTGCCAAATGTTACCGGGCGCTACCGCCACCCAAACAATTGCATTACTTGGCTATAAAAGGGGAGGTGTTTTATTATCCATTTTTACATTATTAATTTGGACTACACCTGCGGTATTACTTATGTCTGTTTTTTCTTTTTTTACTTCCTCACATGTTAGTCAAGTGCCTGTCTTACTTCGTTTTATTCAACCGATGGCCTTAGGTTTTCTTTGTTTTGGCAGTTTTAAAACAATAAGATTAATTAACAATTTTGTTTCTCGTTTTATCTTCTTGGTTAGCTGTTTTTTTGTTTTTCTCTTTTTCCAGTCACCCTGGGTTTTTCCTTTTGTAATTCTTGGTGGAGCTTTTTTGGGTTTTCTTTTTAACAAAAAAGAACCTACATCAAATCTTCGTAGTGTTCTTCCTTTTAGGATTCTTCCAATCCTTTTATTCGTATTCTTCTTCCTTACTGCGGCCTTTTTATCAGAGAATGCTCGAAAGCATAACTGGGAACATCGCACCCCCTATAACCTTTTTGAGAATATGTATAGGTTCGGTAGTTATGTTTTCGGTGGCGCTGATGTACTTATCCCTGTTATGTACAATCAATATGTTGTAAGACCCGACAATGGATACATCAGAAAGTTTAATAAAGATGTTATTAGTATTAAGAGACAAGATTTTCTAAATGCAACAGGTGTTGTAAGAGCAATACCTGGTCCCGCCTTTTCAATAGCGGCTTTCATTGGAGGTGTTTCTATGTCTGGTCAATCAACTTTATATCAGGTTGCCGGTTGTATAATTGGTGCTGTCTCAATCTTTTTACCCAGCTTTTTATTGGGTATTTTCTTTTTCCCACTGTGGGAAGAGCTTAAGAATATAGCATCGTTAAGACGCTCGCTCTCTGGTGTAAATGCAGCTGTTGTAGGTATAATGATTGCTGGTGCTCTTTATCTCTTTCGAGATTCATTTATGTTGATGAGGGTCCAGGATTTAAATGAAGTTTTTTCTTACTTGTTTGTATTTTCTGTAACACTGCTCCTTTTATTCTTCACTAGAATTTCTGCGCCATTCATTGTTTTAGGTGTGTTGTTACTGGGAATCATCCAGATATTCTAACGGTAATATCCTGCCTGCATTATTTCATTATAAACAGGATCTGTCACCAGGTATCGTATTGATTTTCCTGCTTTAATCTGTTCTCTAATATAAGATGAAGATATATTCAGTAATGGGGCATCAACCCAATTGACGCTATTCTCCTCATTTTTTACAACCGACTCTCCATTCCTACTGTATACAAATATTTCATAGCGTTCCTTTATAAGGTTTCCGCTTTTCCATTTATGGAGGTTCGAATAACTGTCTCCGCCCATAATGATTGCAAATTTTACGCCAGTATACTTCTCTTCAAGGTATGTGAGTGTATCTATTGTATATGACGGTTTTGGTAATCCGAATTCTATGTTACATACTCTTAATCCAGGTTCCCCTTCGGTGGCAAGATTTACCAAATGTAATCTGTGGTATTCATTAAGTAAACCAGATTGAATCTTAAAAGGATTTTGTGGCGTAACAACAAACCAAACCTGATCTAGATCGGTGTTATTTAAGATGTGATTTCCAATTATGAGATGGCCAACATGTATAGGGTTAAATGATCCAAAAAAAAGCCCAATTTTCATAATGTATTGGTAACCAACATTTTGATTTATTCCTCTATTGAAATAACTTCTGCTTCACTGATTCTTAGGCTTACCTGATAACCCGCCACCATAACAGATATAGGGTCACCCAATGGCGCAATTTGCTCTACAATAACTGCTTCTCCTGGCAAAAACCCCATTTCCATTAACTTTAATATCAGCTCTTCATCATGTATTGCTGAAATGATACCTTTTTGTCCTACGCCCAAATCAGAGAGTTTCTTCATTTTGTGGTATTCTTTTGCAGCTACAAAGCTACTTCCCTTAATTGGAATTAGCTTAATTTTATTCTTAATCTATGGCAGGAATTCAATTTTTTTACATCCAACAGACATCCGTTTTGACTCAGAAAAAGAAGTTAAAAAGCTTTCTTCTTGACAAGTCAGTTCTTCATGGTAGACCCATTGACACACTTCAAGTAATATTTTGTAGTGATGATTACCTTTTAAAGATCAATCAAGATTTTCTGTCTCATGATTACTACACAGATATCATCACATTTGACCTTGGTAGCAAAGAGTCCGAACAGATAGAGGGTGAAATCTACATCAGTTTGGATAGGGTTAAAGACAATGCCAACCTACATGGGGTCCCTTTTAAGACAGAACTCCACCGTGTTATCTTCCACGGTGTACTGCATTTACTTGGTTTTAAAGACAAGAAAAAAACAGATCAACTTGCAATGCGTGTTATGGAAGATGAGTTTCTTTTGCATTATCAACAGTATCACACCCCCTAAGTATATTCATAATGTTCCACGTGAAACATTTGTGTCTCTTTTTCTTCTGTCTTTTTCCTGTTTATGGGTTTTCACAGGCATATTTCAAGCTGATCGACAAACCATTTCACTATGATAGCCCCCCAGACTCCACTATCAACGACTGGATAAAAGCCGAATCTAAGGGTAAGGGGCTAACACCGGAAGAGTCCAGTTTTTTTATTGGGTTAACTTCGTTAGAAAGAACCCAAAATCTTTTAGGGATTTTATCTTGATGCCCTTTATCTCCCAGTTTCCAGAAGTTGGAGGCGCTGAATCACAAGCCTTAGTCAACGACTTATCTAATACAGATGAATTATCCTTGTTGCGAATAAATTCTTCATTGACGAGCCTATCTCGAGACCACGCCAAAGACCTTGTTTACAGGAAGGGCAAACTTACGCATAACTCCAGAATGGGTTTTTCCTTTTCACAAAGAGTGAAATCAGCCGGAATTTTAGGTTGTGCTGCTGAAAATCTATACACAGGTAAGAATGACGCATTGCTAGCGTTGCTTATGCTATTATTGGACCTTGGCTTAGAGCCACCTGGACACAGAATAAACCTTCTAAGCTCTACCTATAAATCCATGTCGGTTGTTATTTCTAGTATTCCAGGTACAGGTCAAGTTGTTTTGGTTCAGAATTTTGGTTGTAACTGATGTTCCACGTGGAACACTACCCGTTTTTGCTTCGGTTTTTCTTTCGTATTGCGGATTGGGACTGTGCTTTATTCCTTTTTGTTAACTTTGTATCATGTTTCCATTTTATGATGTTATAGTTGTTGGGGCCGGTCATGCCGGATGTGAAGCTGCAGCTGCAGCCGCAAATATGGGCAGTAAAACCTTGTTGGTAACCATGAATTTGCAGACGATTGCACAAATGAGTTGTAATCCGGCAATGGGAGGGATAGCAAAGGGACAAATCGTGCGAGAAGTTGATGCGCTGGGAGGGTACTCTGGTATTGTGACGGATATGAGTATGATCCAGTTTCGAATGTTGAATCGTTCGAAGGGTCCTGCCATGTGGAGTCCGCGTGCACAAAGTGACCGCATGTTGTTTTCTCAGAAGTGGCGGGAATTACTTGAGCAAACACCAAACCTTGATTTTTACCAAGATATGGTGAGTGGTTTATTGGTTAAGGATGGTCGTATTCAGGGCGTTATTACTGGAATGGGGAATGAAATTAGGTCAAAAACGGTGGTCCTGACTAATGGTACCTTTTTGAATGGCATTATCCATATTGGTGAAAAGCAGTTTGGCGGAGGAAGGATGGCGGAGAAGCCAGCAACTGGTATTACAGAACAGCTGGTTTCTTTGGGATTGGAGAGTGATCGTTTGAAGACAGGCACACCACCCAGAATTGATGGAAGAAGTCTTGATTACAGCAAGATGGAGGAACAGAAAGGAGATGATGATCTTGTAGGGTTTTCTTATATGCCTGTTGAGCGGATAAGGCCGGAACAGCAGAGAAGTTGCTGGATTGCGTATACCAATCAGGTAGTACACGATACCTTAAAGACAGGCTTTGATAAAAGCCCGATGTATGCAGGTAGGATTGAAGGAACAGGGCCAAGGTATTGTCCGAGTATAGAAGATAAGATTAACCGTTTTGGAGACCGCGACAGACACCAGTTATTTGTGGAGCCAGAGGGTTGGAATACGGTAGAGATTTACCTCAATGGGTTTTCAACATCCCTTCCGGAGGATGTCCAGTATAAATCTCTAATCCAAATACCTGGTTTTGAAAATGTGCGAATGTTCAGGCCTGGGTATGCAATAGAATACGATTATTTTCCACCTCATCAGTTACATTATTCATTGGAAACCAAGTTGTTGGGTGGATTATTCTTTGCTGGACAAATTAATGGAACAACTGGTTATGAAGAGGCGGCTTGCCAGGGTTTGATGGCTGGAATAAATGCCCATAACCTTGCTCACGAAAAGGAACCGTTGATATTGAAGCGAAGTCAAGCTTATATTGGCGTACTTATTGATGATCTGATAACAAAAGGAACAGAAGAACCTTACAGGATGTTTACATCCAGGGCAGAGTATCGTACATTGTTGCGTCAGGATAATGCAGACTGGCGGTTGACTGAACTTGGATATAAACTTGGTTTGGCTTCAGAGGAAAGGTATCAGCAAATAATTCAAAAAAAGGCTGCTGTTGAAGAAATAATTGCTCATTTCCGATCAATATCTGTAAGTCCGGATTTGATGAATCCTTATTTTGATACTGTAGGTTCTGCGCCAATGACACAAAAACAGAAATTATCTCAATTGGTGTTGAGGCCTGGTGTTGGTGCAAAGGAGTTGATTAACGCGATACCAGATTTACGGGAATTGTTTGCTAAATACAACGCGGTTGACCTGGAGCAGGCTGAAATACAGATGAAATATGATGTTTACATCGAAAAAGAGAAAGAAATGGTTGGAAGAATGGCTCAGATGGAAGAACTGGAAATACCTGCAAACTTTGATTATATGAAAGTACAGGCCATCAGTAATGAAGCGAGAGAAAAGTTTAAAAGGATTCAGCCAGGGACGCTCGGACAGGCATCCAGGATTTCAGGAATAAATCCAAGTGATATACAGATTCTCATGGTTTATATGGGAAGGTAGATTTTAAATGTAATGAGATGACAGATCTTTCAACCAATGAAATTCAACAGCACTTCCCCCTTTTTGATAGTGCGCTTGCAGAATTCATACATGAGCATGGGGAAAGCAAGGTTTTTGAATCCGGAAGTGTTTTAATGAAACCCGGACAGTTTTTCAAATATGCCATGCTGATTGTTAATGGCAGGGTTAAACTATATAGGGAGGGTGAAGAGGGTGAGGAGTATTTTATGTATTTTTTGGAACCAGGAAGTGCATGTGCCCTGAGCATGATGTGTATGGCTAGAAGCCAGAGCAGTACTGTAATGGCCATTGCATTGGAGGAAACTGAGATAATCATGATTCCCATGCAGTATATGGATACCTTGATGCGAAATTATCCTTCCTGGTATCATTTTGTGATTGAAACATACCGCAGCCGCTTTGAAGAGATGTTGACAGTAGTTGATCAGATTGCTTTCAAAAATATGGATGAGAGACTGGATTGGTACCTCAAAAGACAGGCTGATACCCTTGGAAAAAACTTGATGCTCACACATCAGCAGATTGCCAATGATATCAATTCTTCTAGAGAAGTGGTTTCAAGATTACTTAAGAAGATGGAGAAAACTGGACGCATCACAATGGAGCGAAACAGCATTCGCTGGAATGGGTGATTCCACCAGAGCAAGGGGAGTTGTGACAAAAATCACACAATAGTTTGATGAAAGAGTGCATTTTTGCTTTCTTAACTAAAATTATTTAGCATGACAGTGATTGAATTGATCAAACAGCCCTGGCCTTGGTATGTTGCCGGACCATTGATTGGATTGATGGTGCCAGCCTTATTGATTTTTGGAAACAAAACTTTTGGAATCTCTTCCTCATTGAGACATGTATGCGCAGCATGTGTGCCATCTAAAATTCCGTTTTTCAGCTATGATTGGAAAAAAGAAATCTGGAATCTCTTTTTTGTATTTGGAATTTTTCTTGGCGGAATCTTGGCTGCAATGTTTTTCAAGAATGAAGCTGCAATCCTCTTGAATGCTGATCTCGTAACTGAATTATCTACTTATGGGGTTAACGACACATCCGGAATGATTCCTGCTGATCTTTTTAGTTGGAGTTCATTAGGAACTTTACGCGGTTTTGTATTGATGGTTTTGGGTGGATTCTTGGTAGGATTTGGAACCCGTTATGCTGGCGGATGTACTTCTGGACATGCGATTATGGGATTATCCAACTTGCAATTACCATCACTCATAGCTACCATTTCTTTCATGGCAGGCGGATTCATCATGGCTAACCTGATTCTGCCATATATCCTTTCTTTGTAAAAAAAACTAAAATATTTAGTAATATGAGTACAGTAAATAATAACAATACAGATTTTGAGGTGCGTTCATTGGATGCCATGTGCGTCAATGAAGAAGAAGTGAAAACGCCAGGATGGCATAATTTGAAATACTTGGTTTTCGGTATACTCTTTGGCATCATCCTCATCAAATCAGAAGTTGTTTCTTGGTTTAGGATTCAAGAGATGTTCCGCTTGCAAAGTTTCCACATGTTTGGCGTGATCGGTTCAGCCGTAGTGGTTGGTGCCATCTCTGTTTTCTTGATTAAAAAGTTCAAGATCAAAACAATCAATGGGGAAATAATTTTGTTGCCCAATAAAACTTTCAACAAGGGTCAGGTTTATGGAGGATTGATTTTTGGTTTTGGTTGGGCAATGACCGGTGCCTGTCCGGGTCCGCTTTTCGCTCAACTGGGCTATGGCGCAGCGGCTGTTTCAGTAACTATCTTGATGGCGCTGGCAGGAACTTGGGTCTATGGAAAATTTCGTGAAAAACTTCCACACTGATATCTGTAATTATTGGGAATATTCATAAATTGAGTCAAACAGTTACTATGATCAGGATTCTTTTCAGTTTGTTTTTCATCATGTTATTGGTATCGGGTTATGCGCAGGCACCCAAACATCGGGTAGTATGGGATTTGTCGAGCAGCGATACCACTATACAGGCAGCAGTTTTCCGTCAAATCAACAATGCCAGGGCACAACTGCCAGATTTGGAAATTGAAGTCGTGTTTCATGGCAAAGCTGTAAATGCGGTTTTGAAGTCTGATACGCTTTTTGCCGGAAGGGTGAAAGCCGCCAAGGAGAAAGGTGTTACGCTGGCTGTTTGTAATAACTCCTTGAAGCGTTTACAAATTGATCCATCAGAAGTTTCAACGAACGCTGTGGTGGTTCCAAGTGCTGTTGCAGAATTAATCAGGAAACAAACAGCAGGCTGGTCTTATTTGAAAGCAAACTGAAAATACTAACGAGTTAAAAAGATAAATCAGCTCGGTTTTTTAAGTTATTGGCTTAATTGAAGTTCAGTATAATACAAAAGAGGTTGTCACCATATTCGGATGACAACCTCTTTGTTTTAATGACTATTCAGACGGTTTACTTTTTAATTTTAGGATCTATAAATTCCCAGTCCATCACATGTGGATGAATATGTTCTCTTTTGGCAATGCCTTTGATTGCCTGAACTATTTCAGGATACTGTGCAGATACATCTGTTGTTTCATTTCTGTCTGAATCGATATTGAAAAGTTCCCAGGGGCTATCTGGGTTCTTGCGAACGTTGTGTCTAACTCCTTTCCATTTTCCCATTCTAATAGCAACTTGTCCGCCATTCTCAGGATATTCAAAATACATGAATTCGTGAGGTTTTTGTTTGCTGGATTTGCCTATTAAAGTTGGCAAGAATGAGACGCCATCCAAACCGCCCACTTCTTTTCCTGTCAGCTCTGCCAGGGTGGGAAAAAGATCATACTGAACAGCGGGTAAATCACTGACGCTATGTGGTGCGATTTTGCCAGGCCAGCGGGCAATGAAAGGAACACGGATACCTCCTTCGTAAACATCCATTTTCAACCCACGCAGACCACCGACGCTGTTGAAGAATTCGGTATCGACACCCGCAGAGAAAGTTGCGCCATTATCGCTGCTGAACATAATGATGGTATTGTTGTCTAATCCTGCCTCTTTGACCAATTTCATGATGATGCCTACTTGATCATCCAGGAAACTGATCATGGCCGCATAGGTGGAACGGGGATAACGCGTTGCCGCATAACCCTTTTGTCCGTAGTAAGGTTTTTCATCAAAAAGGCCCCTGTATCGGTTCACATATTCATCCGGAGCTTGCAAAGACAAATGGGGGAGTGTGTAGGGCAGGTAAAGGAAGAATGGTTTTTCCCGATTCTTCTTGATGAACGCAGCAGCTTTTTCCGTCATTTTTGCAGGAGCAAAATCATTACCCTTGTAGTAAGCGAAATCGGCATCAGTTGCATGCAGGGTATCTTTGATGGGGGTATGCACGCTGATGAAATGGTTATTGAGTGAATCCCATTGGTCGTTTTCCCAAAGGTGAGTAGGGTAGAAGTTGTGAGCCTGCTTTTGATCGAGGTAACCATAGTAATAATCAAATCCATGTAACAGTGGACTTCCCGTTGTACCTGTTACACCCATTCCCCATTTGCCCACCAGGGCAGTTGAATATCCACGCTCTTTCAGCATTTTGGCAACGGTGTAAGCCCCTTCATGCAAAGGCATTTGTCCGCCTTCCGTACTGTCAGCAAATCCCCCCATTTCATAATTGCCCCGGATATAGGAATGGCCCCCGTGCTTGCCTGTCATCAGCATGCACCTGGAAGGTGCACAAACCGGGGCGCTGCTGTAGTGTTGTGTAAAACGCATGCCTTCGGCAGCCATCTTATCCAAGTTGGGTGTTTTGATTTTGGTTTGTCCGTATGAACCCAGTTCACCATACCCCAAATCGTCAGCATAGATATAGATGATATTGGGTTTGGGATTTTGTGCGTTTGCGGCTAGCGCAAAAACAAGCGCTGCAAAAAGCCATAATTGTTTCATGCAAGAAAAATTCTACAGTAAGTTATTGAAAAAATGCTGGTTTACAGCTTGCATAATCTTTCAGCTGCTTTCTCCAGCGTTTCATCCTTTTTCGCAAAGCAGAAACGCAGCACTTTATCGTCGTGACCGTTTTGGTAAAAGGCCGAAACAGGAATTGTGGCTACACCAATCGACTTTGTAAGGTCGATGGCCAGCTCTTTGGCAGGCATTGATGAAATTTGTTCGTAGGTGGCACATACAAAATAGCTACCAGCAGATGGCAGAAAACTGAATCGGCTATTTTTCATGTTCCTCAAAAAAAGATCCCGTTTTTTCTGCATGAATGTTGAAAGACTCAGGTAGGATGCTGCCTGTTTAAGGTGTTCTGCAAGCGCAACCTGTGTTGGTGTAAAACAACAGAAAGCATCAAACTGATGTATTTTTCTGAATTCAGCCATGAGTTGTGCTGGTGCAACACAATAGCCCAATTTCCAACCTGTACAGTTGTACACTTTACCAAATGAGAAACAGACAAAACTCCGGTCAAATAATTCCGGGTATTTGAGCACGCTGTTGTGTTGTAATCCGTCGAATGTCAGGTGTTCATAAACTTCGTCACTGATCAGAAAAATACGAGTTCCACTGAGGATGGATTGTAATGCAAGCATATCTGCATCTGAGAGTATGCTTCCTGTTGGATTGTTGGGCGAATTGATGATGATTGCCCTTGTTTTTGGGGTTATAGCGGCTCGCACTTCATCCCAATTAATGGCATAATCAGGAAATTCAAGTTTTAGCTTTACCGGTATTGCGCCGTTAACAAGTATGTTTGGAATGTAGCTGTCGTATGCAGGTTCAAACAGAATAACTTCATCACCAGGCTGGAGGATTGTGGTAAAGGCGGTATAGATGGCATATGAACCTCCGGGCGTTATGGTGATTTCATCAGCCGGTGAAACGATGTTCTTGTATAAAAGATTAATTTTTTCTGCAATTGATTCCCGTAAAGGCATCCATCCAGCCATCGGTGCATATTGGTTATAGCCCGTACCGATGGCTTTTGCTGCCAGCTCAGCCAGTTGTTCGTCCATTTCAAAGTCGGGAAAACCCTGACCAAGGTTAATTGCTCCAAACTCTGAAGCCAGCGCACTCATGACCGTGAAAATGCTGGTTTCGGTTTGTGGAAGCCTTGATTTAATGGAGGGAGATTGATTGCTCATGACAGTATCAAAGATACTTATCCCCTTTATTTCTTTTGACTTCCGCTACGTATTGTTTTATTTCCTGTTCTTTATCACGCTTGCAGATCAGCAGCACGTCATCGGTATCAACAATGATGTAGTCGTTCATGCCCTGTAAAAGCACAAGCTTGTTGTTGGGCACATGAACCATGTTGTGCGTGGCATCGAAAACCATTACTTCATTTCCAGCAACAGCATTACCCAGGTAATCTTTTTCCATGTTGTCGTGGGCAGAATTCCAGGTACCAAGATCACTCCAACCGAAAGATGAAGGGATGATGTAGACGTTTTCAGCCTTTTCCATGATACCATAGTCGATGGATATGTTGGTGCACTGTGGGTATATCTTGTCTATGGCTTCTTTTTCAGCGGCGGTATTGAAGCTGCTTTTTCCGGCTTCAAAAACTTCAGCCATTTCAGGCAGGTATTTTTCAAAGGCGGAGATGATATTTTTGATTTGCCAGGCAAATATGCCTGCATTCCAGAGGAATTCACCACTTGATACAAATGTTTTGGCGAGGTCCAGGTTGGGTTTTTCAGTGAAGGTTTTTACTTTATAGACATTGTCGGTTGCCGGTTGTTGTTCAAACTGTATGTAACCATATCCGGTATTGGGGTGAGAAGGTTTGATGCCCAGTGTCACCAATGCTTTGTGAGCTGAAACGAAGCTAAGCGCTTCCAGACAAACTTTGTTGAAAGCGGTTTCGTCCAGGATGATGTGATCTGCTGGAGCACATATCAGTGCACCCTTATCATTGATTTGCTGCAATTTGTAGGAAATATAGGCAATGCAGGGTGCAGTGTTTTTTCTGGAAGGTTCCGCAATGATATTACTCAAAGCAAGTTCGGGCAACTGCTCTTTTACTATTTCAACATATTCTTCAGAGGTTACAATGTATATGTTTTCTTCAGGGATAAACTTTTTAAATCGGTCATAGGTTCCTTGAATAAGCGTACGCCCCATGTTCAGGATATCCAGGAATTGCTTAGGATAGGCTGAGCGGCTCATTGGCCAAAAACGGCTTCCGATGCCACCTGCCATGATGGCTACATAATGGTTTTTGTTTATCATATGGTTTTTTGATTTAGATGAGACCCTCGCGAACGAGATCATGCAGGTGAATCACACCAAAATAGGTGTTGTTTTCAGTTACGAGCAATTGGGTGATGTTGTTTTTGCGCATGCGATCCAGGGCATCTACAGCCAGGGCATCGGATAAAATTGTTTTTGGGTTTGTTCCCATAATGTCTTTGGCGTTTGTTTTATCCAGATCACCACCTTTTTCAAGCATACGCCTCAGGTCGCCGTCAGTTATAACGCCTGTTAACCTCATTTCATTGTCTAAAACGGCAGTAAGACCTAGTCTTTTTCTTGTCATTTCCAGAATAACCGCTTTTAGATTGCTGTTTTCCTGAACGGCAGGTTTTTCATTCATCTTCGCTAAATCATGAACCCGCAGGTATAATTTTTTACCCAAAGCACCACCAGGATGGAATTTTGCAAAGTCTGCCGAACCAAAACCGCGCATTTCCATCAAACAAACTGCAAGTGCATCCCCCATGGCCAGCTGAGCTGTAGTACTTGAGGTGGGGGCCAGGTTATTGGGACAAGCCTCTTGGCTGACGGTGGTATCAAGAATGTAGCTGCAACCTTTCGCCAGTGTGGATTCTAGGTTTCCCACCATGGCTATCGTGGTATTTCCCAGGTTTTGAATCAGGGTAACCAAGACTTTGATTTCCGGACTCTCCCCACTTTTTGAAATAATCAACACAATGTCATCCTGTTGAACCATACCCAGATCGCCATGAATGGCATCTGCGGCATGCATGAAAATGGATGGCGTACCCGTGCTATTAAGTGTGGCCACAATTTTTTGTCCAATTATTGCACTTTTACCGATACCGCTTACCACCAAACGTCCTTGCATGTTGAGCAGCAGGTGTATGATCGATACAAATTGACTATCCAGCTTTTGTTGCAAATCCATGATGGCTTCCGCTTCCAGTTTAAGCGTTTGCCTGGCTATATCCAATATATTGTTATCTTTCTCCATTTGCGTTGCAAAAGTACCTTGATTTGGTAAATTTGTTTTATCTTATGTCACTTTTGACGCTAGTAAACAAGAATACTGTTTAGCTTTTGGCAACACAAGATAAACAAAAACAGAAAAAACACTATTTAATATCAAATGCCCCCTTCAAAAAGTAAAGTAGCTCCCATAAAAGAAACAGTTTCAGCAGATCTTCAAGCTCCCCTGCGTCAGTATTTTGGATTTGACGCTTTCAGGGGTAACCAGGAAGCCATCATTCATAATGTACTTAATGGAAATGACACTTTCGTAATCAAGCCTACCGGTGGGGGGAAAAGTCTGTGTTATCAGTTGCCGGCAATGATCAGTGAGGGATGCACGATAGTTGTATCGCCGCTTATTGCACTCATGAAAAACCAGGTAGACCTTGTTAGGGGTTACAGCAGCAAAGACAATGTTGCCCATTTTCTAAATTCTACCCTGAGTAAAAAGGAGATTCGTGAGGTTCACGACGACCTGCAGTCTGGCAAAACCAAGATGCTGTATGTGGCACCGGAAACACTAACCAGACAGGAAAATCTTGATTTCTTCAGTGACCTTAAGATTTCATTTTTTGCTGTGGATGAGGCGCACTGTATCTCGGAATGGGGACATGATTTTCGTCCGGAATACAGACGTTTAAGGGACATGATGGACCAGATTGATGAAAAAGTTCCAGTAATTGCCCTTACTGCCACTGCCACTCCAAAGGTGCAGGAGGATATTGTGCATAACCTTGGACTGAGAAAACCAACTATCTATATATCCTCTTTCAATAGACCCAATCTCGATTATGAGGTCAGGCCCAAAATTAAGAAAGAGCTGACCATAAAAAGTATTGTCAAGTTTATACATGAAAACAAGGGAAAGAGTGGTATAATATATACACTCAACAGAAAAACCACAGAAGAACTATCCGAAATATTAAAAGTCAATGGCATAAAGGCTGGTGCATACCATGCAGGATTGGATAGCAAACTGAGAGCTGAACGTCAAGATCAGTTTCTTAACGAAGACATGCAGGTTATTGTGGCCACCATCGCCTTCGGTATGGGTATTGACAAGCCCGATATCCGTTTTGTCATCCATTACAACATCCCCAAGAGCCTTGAAAACTATTACCAGGAAACTGGTAGGGCTGGCAGAGATGGCATGGAAGGCAAGTGTATTTTGTATTATTCACACAAGGATGTAAGCAAGCTTGAACATTTTTTGCGCGATAAGCAGTTGAGTGAAAGGGAAGTTGGAATGCAGCTTATTGATGAGATGGTTGCCTTTGCTGAAAGCGGACAGTGCCGCAGAAAGGTGCTCATGAGTTATTTTGGCGAAAGGTATATGGAGGACAGCTGTGGAAAATGTGATAACTGCATTTACCCCAAAGAAAAAATCGAGTCCAAACAAAACGCAGTCAAGCTACTGAAAACTGTCAAAGCACTTGATGAAAGGTTTGCTGCTGATTATGTGGTAAACATCATTATTGGCCGACTGATTCCGCAGATAAAAATGTACAGACATGATGAGTTGCCTGTTTTTGCAATAGGCAATGAAGAACAGGATTATTACTGGACCTCACTCATCAGGCAAATGTTGCTTGAAGGGTTGCTTGAAAAAAACATAACGGAACACGGCATTCTTAAAATCAGTAAGGCTGGATTGGCTTTTCTGAAAAAACCAGTTTCCTTTAGCATGGTCATGGGTAATTTCTATGAGGATGCGCATGAAGATGATGAAGACGCTGCTGTAGACGGAGGGGGAACTGCTGCAACAGATACCCGTTTGTTTGAGATGCTCAAAGATTTGAGAAAACAGTTTGCAAAAGAAAAGAAACTGCCACCCTTTGTGATTTTTCTCGAATCCTCTTTGGAAGATATGGCAACTCAATATCCCACTACCCTCGAGCAACTTGAGAAAATCAGTGGGGTAAGCAAGGGCAAAGCCCAAAGATACGGACAACAGTTTGTTGACCTTATTGCAGGTTATGTTCAGGAAAATGACATTGTCAAACCTGATGATTTTGTCATGAAGAGTGTTGTAAACAAAAGCGGTAACAAGGTTTTCATTATTCAGCAGGTTGATAAAAAGGTATCGTTGGATACCATTGCCAAAAGCCGCGACATGAAAATGGAAGAGTTACTTGAAGTAATGGAAACCATTGTGGCCAGCGGAACCAAACTAAATCTCCGGTATGCTATTGATCAGATGGTAGACGAAGATGATCAGGAAGAAATCATGGATTACTTCAAGAGTTGCGAAACAAGCAGTTTGGATGTTGCCCGTGAAGAATTATCAGACCTTGATCTGGAATGGGAGCAACTAAAAATCATGCGCATCAGGTTTTTGAGTGAGTTTGGAATGTAGGTTTGTTGTTTTCTATCTCCAGTTCCTTCAGGTAGTTCATGATATCAATGGCGTTTTTTGCATTGATTTTTTTGAGGATGTTTTTTCTGTGAGTGTTCACCGTATGCAGACTGAGAAAGAGTTTATCAGCAATCTGTTCACTGGATAATTCCTGGCAAACGAGTTTTGCTATTTCAAGTTCACGGTTGGTAAGTTGATTGATTTGTTCAGGTAATTCCTTTGCATTATTTTCTGAAAGGGAATCAAAAAAGAAGTTATCATCCAACAGACATTGCTCGAAAGCATTCAACATTTTTTCTCCACCAATCGTTTTGAGGATGTATCCATTTGCGCCCAATTCTCTGGCTTTGTTTCTGATTAATGCATCCCTTCTCATGGTGAGCATGAAACAGTGGCTTTGAATCCCCAGAGATTTAATTTTTTGAAGTAAATCCAGTCCGTTTTCGTTTTTGAGGTGATAGTCAATCAGGATGATATCTGGTTTTTTTTGCAAAATATCTGCAATGGCTTTCTTGCTGTTTTCTGCATGACCGATACAATGAAAACCATCTTTTAATCCAAAATAGATTTCGATGCTTTCCAGAAACAGCCGGTGATCATCACAAATATAAATCGATCGGTCTTTTAACATTTTCGGTTGTTGGGATTGTTATCGTGTATTTTGTTTCTCCTGATTTGCTCATTAAAATTAAGTTACCCTGCAGGAACTCAATGCGACTTTTTATATTCTCCATCCCCCTCCCTTTTCCATTGGGTTTTTCCTTAAGTCCTACTCCGTTATCTGTATAGTTAATTATAAGAGATCCCTCATGGTTATTTATTTTAACTGCTATATCACTGCACCCGGAATGTTTTATGGAGTTGGTTAACAACTCACATATTACCCTGTATACTTTAATGGCTGTATTGTTTTCTATATGCAACGGTTCTGGCTCATAGGAAATACGAATATCTGTTGCTAAAGAAATCAGTTTTATCCTATCCTGTATAATTTCTGAAAGATCACGCTGAGCGAATTCAGGTGTGGTAAGTTCATCTACAATTTTATAAAGCTCGTCGTTACAATTATCCAATAAACAAATCAGTTCATCTTCGTCTCTGCCTGCCTGGTACCTGATCTTCATTGTTTGCAGCTTTATTTTCATGGCTGCCAGCATTCCGCCTACCTGATCATGAATGTTTTTGGCAATAGCACTTCTTTCGTTTTCCTGAGCTTCAACAATTCTTTCACTCATTATTTTTTTTCTCAAATCAGCTTCTGCTATTCTCTCGTAAATCCTTTTCTTTTTATTTAACCGGTATTCTTGAATATTGGCGATAGAAAAAAGTGTCATGATAATAAAATGAACTATAGAAGCCAGGTAGTCATCATGCGGTGCATATGGTGATAGATCAACACCTGTAATTTTAAGTACAACCTTGATGATGAATAAGAAATATATGATGATGCACAGCGTGTGAAGGCGTAGTTCCTTTATTTTTAAGAGTCTGATTACATAAAATGTAATGCAAAATGAACCAACCAGCAGGATGAAGGTGCTCATGAAATACGAACCTGATTTGAAAAACTGGTTATCTAAATAACCGGGTTCTGAGATAATAAATAAACTGCGCAGACAAATAAAACAGATAAAGACTGCAAAAATGTATTTGGTGTACCTATCAATGTATTTTTGATAAAACTCCCAAAAATACCATAAAAGTGATACGATGGTTAGGGAAGAAAAAATGACCCTGGAGCCATGCTGAAGAAAAATATTGTTGGGCCAGATCATCTGAAACAACACACCATTCATATTGAACAACCAAAGTGTTGATGAAATAATAAAGAACGCGAAGATGAATCTTGACTTGTCTTTGTTGAAGAAACCTAGCAATATAAAAATGATGATGAAAACCACCGAAAAGGATAAAACAGCTCCAAATACAAAATTCTCGTTGGAGCGGATTCTTTGGAATTCAGTTTTTGAAAACAATTCAAGGTTGTAAAAAAGAGGTTCTCCCGAATTATCAAGTACCAGTTTAAAACTGTCAACACTTTTTCCAAGGCTTTGTACAGGTAATACAAAATCCCAAAAATATTCAGGTCTTGAGTTGAAAGTGCGGTGATCCCCTGTTTTATATATCGTGTCGTTCCTGGAAGTTATCAGGTAAATATTATTGATGTGTGGATTGTGTATTTTTAAAATCCTTTCCTGAAAAACGCTGTCTTTGTTTTCAAGAGACAATCCGATAACAACCCTCGTTTTGCTGAACCCATGGTTTTGATAATATCCTTTTGTTTCCAGTTCGTCTGCACTCAGCCATACAGATGCTTCCTGTCCTTTTGCGAAAAAGCACAAAATTAACATGAAAAGAACAAGGAAGTGATGACGCATATTCAAATATAGCAATAACTTGCACGCATGGTCTGTGTCAGATACTTTTCACCTTCACCCGTTCACCTGGCAATCATGTATGCAGGACTGAACCCGATGCCTGACCATTAGCTTTTCTATAAGCAATTTTACTAACAATTTTCACTTTACCTCATCCGAATAGAACCTTGGTTGTTCTTTCGATTTATTTGTTTAAGTCATTAAAAATCATTATATTATGTCTGCTTTTTTTCACATTGACTCCGAGGTTGGAGAACTTAAAAAAATACTTGTACATAGTCCAGACAACGGCTTGGGAAAGGTCATTCCGTCCAGGGCGCAGGACTGGCTATTCGAAGACATTGTACACCTTGATACAATCAGACGTGGCGAGTATGACTACTACGTTAAGTTGTTGCTTTACTTTCTGGATCCGGAAAAAGTCAGCGGACGGCTGAAGGATATCGATGATCCGCATCGTAACAGGGAATTCTATCAGCCGGGACATCACCATTTTCACCGCTCAGAGCAGGTTATTGAACTACAATGGCTGTTGGCTGAAGTACTGGTAGATGATGGTTTGCGGTCTCAGATGATTGCAGCAGTCTGCGCACTCGAAGGCTGCACACAGTTTACACAGGAGTTGTTATCTGGGTATAGTGCTACCGAACTG